>CAZHXQ010000090.1:0-6861 GCA_964536465.1 uncultured Anaerolineaceae bacterium | reverse complement strand
GGCGCGAACGGGGAATACCCTGCTACGCGGGTACACGAGGGCCAGCCGTACGGAGGGGGTTCATCTCGCTCCACCAGCAACGGTTCGGCGTGCACTGTCAGGCCCAAACAGCCTTTCGACTTGGGGATAATTAAGACCGGTGCGAACGCTGGAACAGAATATGGCAGATTGCGCGCACGGTCAGGAGACCGGCGCGAACGGGGAATACCCTGCTACGCGGGTACACGAGGGCCAGCCGTACGGAGAAGGTTCATCTCCCTCCGCCGACAGTTGACCTAATTATCAAAATAGCTGGGCTAAAGGCCTCTTTCGCCGCGTTGGTAGGGGCTGCCCAGGGCGGCGGGGGAGCCGATGCGCTTGCGCCTGGCCGCGGAGCTGCCCCAGATGAGCGCAATGATGGTGAGGACATAGGGCGCCATTTGCAAAAAGAAAACCAGATTCGTATTAAAGAAGAAAGGGTTTGCCAGCCCAAACAGGAGGCGCGGTCCCTGCAGGTCGAGCGAGAAGCGGCGCAGCACTCCAAAGAGGTAGCCACCCATAGCCGCCCGCCATGGGTTCCAATGGGCAAAAATCACCAGAGCGACCGCGATCCAGCCCTGGCCGTTGACGGTCAGGTTGGAATACCAGCCAGGGGCATTGGCAACGCTGATAGCGGCGCCGGCCAACCCGGCAAAACAGCCGCCGATGAAGGTGTAGAGGTAGCGGGTGCGGTAAATATTGACACCCAGCGTGTCGGCAGCAGCGGGGTTTTCACCCACGGCGCGCAGATGCAGTCCCGGTCGGGTTTTGTGGATGTAATACCAGGTCAGCGGCACCAACAGGTAGCCAAAGTAGACCAGCAGGTTATGGTCTGCAAAGGCAACTTCACCCAGAAAGGGGATCTGTGAAAGCAGTGGGACGCTGGCTTTGGGAACCACGGGGGAGGTCATGCCGGTGAGCCCGTCGCCCAAAACCAGGGCGAGACCGGTGCCCAGGAAGGTGAGCGAGAGCCCGCTGACGGTCTGATCGGCTTGAAAATGAATGGTCACGAGAGCGTGCGCCAGGCTGAGCACTCCGCCGGCAGCGATGGCGGCAAGCAAACCCAGCCAAACGTTACCGGTGTTGAGCGCGATCTTGAAGCCAGCCATGGCGCCAACCAGCATCATGCCTTCGACACCCAGGTTCTGGATGCCCGAGCGTTCGGTCAGAATCTCGCCGATGGCGGCGATGAGCAAAACAGTGCCGGTGGAGATTCCAGAGCGGAAAATTTCGATCCAGTTCATTGGACGGTCTCCTGCTGTGTAGGGCGAACCCACTTGATTTCATATTTGAGCAAGACATCACTGCTGATTACCAGGAAGAGGGTGATGCCCTGAATGAGGAATGAGATGCCGGAGGGTTGAATTTCACGGCTGGCGACCAGCAGAGCGCCAAACAAGATCGACACGACGATGACAGCAAAGGGGTTGAGTTTCGCCAGCCAGGCGACAATGACGCCTGAGAAGCCGTAGGAATTTGAGATGCGTTCCTGCAGGCGATGGACCACACCTGAAACCTCGGTCATTCCAGCCAAACCGGCCAGGGCGCCAGAGACCATAAAAACCAAGATGGTGTTGGTGGCGATGTTGATGCCGGCATAGCGGGCTGCGCGTGGGTTGTCACCGATCAGGGTGATCTTGTAGCCCCATTTGCTGCGATAGACGATGATGTAAACGATAATCGAGGCGATCAGCCCAAAGAGGATACCAGCGTGCAGGGTCAGCCCCGAGAAGGCGGGCACCTCTTTGGCATAATCAGCCAGGCGAGGGAGCCAGGCCACTTTCGGAAAAGTTTTGGTCATCTGGAAACCCGCTTCGCTCCATTTTCCAAAAATCCAGTAATTGTTCCAGAGCACAGCGATATAGTTAAGCATCAGGGTGATGATGATTTCGTTGATATTCAGTTTGGCTTTGAGAATGCCGGGGATAAAAGCATAAAGCGCGCCGCCGATCATGCCAAGCAGTCCCATGAGCGAGATGATGGCCCAACGAGGGGTGGTGTCGAGGTTGACCAGCGGAACCATGACCACGGCGCTGGCCAAAAAGGCGCCGATAAAAAACTGGCCTTCGGCGCCGATGTTCCAGAGGCGCATGCGGAAAGCCAGGCTGCAGCCCAAACCGATGAGCAGCAGTGGGGTGGCTTTGACGATAACGTCAGAAAAAGCGCCCCATGAACCAAACGAGGCTTTGAAGAAGTAGGAATAAACCGTGAAGGGGTTGGCGCCGGTGAACCAAAGGATGATGCCTGAGACGATAAAGGCCGCTACAACCGCACCGGCCGAGGTCACGATGGGCAGCCACCTGGCGGGGTCTTCTGTGCGTTTGAGCAGTACGGGGTAGGGGATCTTCACTCTTCACCTCTCCGGTCGTAGTTTTCGCCCAAAATCTTGCGCAAGACACGTTCTTTTTCACTGAGACCGGCGTAAGGGTCTTCGGATGAGGCAGAGGGCTCTACTTCTTGCGGTTCCGCAGGGAGGGTGGACTGGGTGTCGTCTGCGGGCTCGCCTTGGGCGGTTGGATCAGATGGTGGGGCAGGATCAAAATCGCGCACAGCCTCGAGCACCTGGTCAAAGCGGGAAGAGCCGCCCTGGATGGGGAGCTCTGGTTCAACAGTATCTGGCAGTTCTTGTGGGGGTGTGCCGGTCATCATCAGCCCAATTTTGGTGATATCGAAATCATCGCTGCAGACCACGCCCACCACGTGACCCTCATACATGACAGCGATACGGTCAGAGAGGGCCAGGATCTCATCAAGGTCTTCTGAGACCAACAAGATTGCACAGCCCAGTTCTCGCTGACGCAGAAGCAGTTGCTGGACGCCCTCAATAGCACCGACATCGAGCCCACGGGTTGGCTGCATGGCGACAATCAGATGCGGAGCGCTGGAAAGCTCCCGCGCGAGGATCAGTTTCTGCAAATTGCCGCCAGAGAGTTTGCGCGCCGCGGTTTTGACGCTGGGTGCCTGAATTTCGTATTCAGTTTTGAGGGTATCGGTCAGTTCATCCGCTGCTATGTAGTCCAACTGCCATTTATGGCTGATGGGCTCTTTGTCATAGCGCTTCATGATGACGTTACTGGTGAGCGAGAGATTTGGGGCAGTGCCAACACCGATGCGGTCTTCCGGAATGTGAGCAAGACCGTGGCTGATGGCGAAAGAGGGGGGCTTGTTAGCAATATCCTTGCCATCCATCCAAATTTTCCCTGTGCATTCGCGCAAACCAGTGATGACTTCTACCAATTCGCTCTGCCCATTGCCGGCCACACCAGCGATACCCAGGATCTCCCCTTCGTGCAGGGCGAGGTTAACATTGCGCAGGGCGGGCAGGTTTTTGTTATTGAAAGCCGAGACGTCCTCAAGGCGCATGACCTCACGACCGGCGTCCTGCGCGCACTTATGCAGATTGAAAATCACTTCGCGACCGACCATAAGAGAGGCAAGGCTCTCACGGGTGAATTCCTTCAGGTCCACACGTTCGGCGGTTACACGCCCGCGCCTCAGGACGGTGAGTTTGTCGGCAACCTGCTTGACCTCGTTGAGTTTGTGGCTGATAAAGGCGATCGACTTGCCCTTGGCGGCCATCTCCCGCAGGGTTTCGATGAGTTCATCGATTTCCTGGGGGGCCAGGACAGCGGTTGGTTCGTCCAGAATGAGGATATTGGCGCCCCGGTAGAGGATCTTGAGGATCTCCACACGTTGCTGCTCGCCAACAGAAAGCTGCCAGATTTTGGCGGTCGGGTCGATATGGATGTCGAACTGATCGGCCAGATCGCTGACCTCCTGGTCATACTTTTTGAGGTTGAGGGCGAAGCGGGGGGTATCGAGACCAATGAGGATATTTTCGGTCACGGTTTGATTTTCGACCAGCATGAAATGCTGATGGATCATGCCGATGCCGTTAGCGATGGCATCTCTGGGAGAATTGAAACTGACTTTTTTGCCGTGGATGCGGATTTCACCTGATTGGGGTTTGTAGAGCCCGGTGAGCACGTTCATCAGGGTGCTTTTGCCGGCGCCGTTCTCCCCCAAGAGGGCATGAATTTCGCCGGGGTATAACGAGAAGTTGACATGATCGTTGGCTAAAACGCCAGGAAAGCGCAGAACGATATCCTGCATTTCCACAGCGGGAACTGCGTTTGTGTTATCAGGAGATGTCATAAGAGTTACTTTACAGGAGAGATGGCTCATTCGGAGCCATCTCTCTGTTAGATTCGGCTGAGACTATGGGAGCTCGGCGGTAACGTTCTCGTTCCACCAGTACATACCCACGCCGCCAGCGCAGGGTGCGTCATCGCTGTTGGCAAAGCAGTCTAGGTCAACCTGGCGAAGGGTTTCACCTTCAGCAAGGACGAGGTTGCCCTGATTGTCAGTGATCGGTCCTTTGAAGACATCAAAGCGGGTCATCTCGCCCGAGAGGAACATGGCCAGTTCTTTGCGAACCAACTCGAGATCTTCTTCTGGCAGGTCTACGGCGCCGGGCATGAGTTCTTCGCCTGGCATGAAGCCAAAGAGACCGAGACCGTCGGCGTCACCGTCAAAGTAGACCGCCTCACCTGCGAAGGTGCCATCCATGGACTTTTGAATCTCAATCACATAGAGAGGACCCCAGTTCCAGTACATGGTGGTCAGACAGGCATCGACAGTGCAGTTGTTGACATAGTCATATGTGATGCCCCATTTACCTTCAGGAGCAGCAACTGCAGGGGCGGGGGTATCTGCACCAGTCATAACGACCTGGACGCCGGCATCAAAGAGGGACTTGGCGGCCTCCTGTTCAATGGTGGGATCGTGCCAGGTGTAGACGAAGCGGACATCCAGGGTGCATTCGGGGCAGGTCTTGGCCATCCCAAGCGCAAAGGCGTTACCAAGGCGCAGTTCTTCCGGGATGGGGAAGGTGGCCATGTAACCAACGCGGGGGTTGCCGTCAACCTTGGCGCGGGAACCTGCCAGCATGCCAGCCAGGTATTTGATATCTTCCATGGCGCCCATCAGGTTGCCAAAGTTTGAGCCGTTGAATTTGAAGCCAGACACATGGACAAAATCTTTGTCTGGGAATTCACCGGCGACGGTTTCGGTGCTGTCCATGAAACCGAATGAGGTTGTGATGACCATATCAAAACCTTTTCGGGCCAGGGAGCGGGTGACCTGTTCGGAGTCGATGCCTTCGGCTACGTTTTCGACGTAGGCAGTATGGACACCGGGGAGGTTATCCTGGACATAGAGGCGACCAACGTCGTGAGACTGAGACCAGCCACCATCATCGTGGGGGCCGACATAGACAAAAGCGACGTTATAGCAACCTTCGATGGGTGCGGGCACCTGGTAGGCTCCTTCGGCTTCCAGCGCTGAAACGGCTTTGCAGTCGACTTCTGGTTCGCCTGCGGTCGGTTCCTCGGTGTCCGGGGCGGTTGTCTGACAGGCTGAAAGAGCCATGGCAAAAACCATCAACAAACTAATGACTAACAATAGCTTTCTTCTCATAATTCTCCTCTTGGCTGAATGGTTGTGTGGAGCACCTACATATTGACCTCTTGGCTCCTCCAGAAAAACGGTCTCACGGATATTAATTTTACTTCAAACTGGTAAATTAAGGAGGAATTTCCACCGAAATTTGTCGATATGACGGTCATCAACCTGGAATTGGGGGGGTCGGGAGCCAGGGCTCGTGCCGTCCTGCAGTGGCCTTTGGGTGTGGTCATCGGAATAAACATCGATTCCGCTTTGAGGGGCAATAATGAGGGCGGGCATCGACCTACAGGCGCACAAACTTTGTCCAATGTTCTGGTTGCAACAGGCTTTTGAGGGTCATACAATCTGATTCCATTAAGAGAAAGGATAACTATGGAAAGCAAAAAGAAGGTCATGTTATTTCTGGGATTAGCGATAATCCTTGTAGTGAGCGCCTGCTCTACCCAAACCGCAGTCACTACTGCACCAACTGTAAATAGTGTGCCAGAGGCCACACAACTCATGGATACTGAAAAAGAAGTTGATATTGAGAGCTTCACTGATGCTGAGATGGAAGCCTTCATCCTGAAAAAGGCTGCTGGAAACCATACGTTAGAGTTCATCCTCGACCATGATATGTCAGCAGAAGAGTGGTCTGAGACCCTTGACCGGATGATAGAGTATGGTGCCGATATCAACCCAGAAGAAAAAGAAGCCATAATTGAGTGGCTGGTGAACCGGAAATAAACGAGATAGCCTCCGCGCCCGCCGCGCGCAGGGATCAAGAGTACGTGGGGCGGGAGGGGTTGAGAAGGAGATAAAACACGTACGGAGGGGGCTTGCCTCCCTCCGCCAACAACGGAATGGATGATAAAAGCGGCTGGACTCATACCCTGCTACGCGGGCACACGAGGCCAGCTGTACGCAGGGGATTTCATCTCCCTCCGCTGACAATCAAATTAATGAGGCGGCTGGACTCATACCCTGCTACGCGGGCACACGAGGCCCAGCAGTACGGAGGGGGTTCACCTCCCTCCGCTTAGGAGGATTAGCGAAGCTCGTACGGAGGGGGCTTGTCTCCCTCCGGCCTACAACTAATCCGCGCGGAATGTTAGGTCCAACATTGCTTCGCTCCGGGGATTAGCAAGACCGGCGCGATCGAGTATGCCCACCCCCCCGTTCGCTTTGCTCTCGGACCCCCTCTCAAGAGGGGGTTTTCTATATCCCTCCCTCTCCGGGGGGTTCCATCTCCCTCCATCCAGAAAAGCAATCAACTAGCATAACGGCTGGACTCATACCCTGCTACGCGGGTACACGAGGCCCAGCTGTACGGAGGGGGCTTGCCTCCCTCCGCCAGTAACAAATATGCGCGCACGGTCAGGAGACCGGCGCGAACAG
>CAZHXQ010000089.1:0-7046 GCA_964536465.1 uncultured Anaerolineaceae bacterium | reverse complement strand
TTTTGCTGTCAACCTTCAAGGGTCAGGAACTTTAAATTGCTGAAAAATTAGCCGTAATAATTGAATAAACATGGTAAAATACTAGCCGCACGTTTAATTCTGAAGACCCAGCCCCCTTTTTCCAGAGGGAAAATCTGCAGAAAGACAAAAAAAGACCCTTGCGCTTAGAACAGGGCCGTGATATATTTAATCGGTTACCCAATGGGTAGCTATTTATATGTGACAATTTAAGAATGACTCCTGCGTGGGCAGACCGCTTCACAGGGACCATTGACTGAATTGTGCGGAGATGATGCAGCTTGCCCAGGCTGACAGTCTCGCAAGAATACTAATACAGGAGAATAGCATGTTGAAAGGGCTAATAGGAAAAAAGATCGGTATGACCCAGATCTTCGACGGAGACGGCCGTGCCGTCCCGATTACTTTAATCGAAGCTGGGCCATGTTTTGTTTCCCAGGTCAAGACGGTTGAAAACGATGGCTACAACGCCATCCAACTGGCTTTCGACGAGGTGAAACCCAAAAAACTCAGCAAGGCTGAGCTTGGTCATCTTAAGACCAATAACCTCCCCCCGGTGCGCACTCTGCGTGAGTTTCGTACCAACAAATTAGACGGGATCAATGCCGGCGACAAAGTCAGTGCTTCAGTTTTTGAAGTTGGCGAGTTTGTTGATGTAATCGGCACTTCCAAAGGCAAAGGTTTTGCCGGCGCGATGAAGCGATGGGGCTTCCGCGGTGGCCCACAAACCCATGGTCAGTCTGACCGCCAGCGTTCACCCGGTTCGTCCGGTTCTGGCACGACCCCAGGTCGTGTTTTTAAAGGAAAAAAACGCGCGGGACGTATGGGCAACGTCCAGGTGACCTCCTCCCACATCCGCGTTGCTCTGGTTGATGCTGATCGCAATCTTATTGGAGTTCAGGGCTCTGTCCCTGGCGCCAAGGGCGGCACCATCATGATCAAGGCGGCTCGCAAGCAGTAGGCTTGTGGTTAATGGAGAATGTGAAAATGAAAGTTGACGTTTTTAACTTAAAAGGTGAAAAGACAGACAGCATCGACCTGCCCGAAGAAATCTTTGCGGCTAAGGTCAATGTAGATCTGATGCATCAGGCCTACCAACGCCAGATGGCGAACGCGCGTCTGGGCACACATAACACCAAGCGCCGTGGCGACCGCCGCGGTGGTGGAGCGAAGCCCTGGAAGCAAAAGGGCACTGGTCGCGCCCGCCGTGGCAGTTTATACAATGCCCAGTCTGTTGGTGGTGGTCGTATCCATACCCCCCAACCGCGCGACTATACGCAGGCAATGCCCCGGAAGATGCGCCGTGCCGCTTTACGCTCCGCGCTGACAGTTGTTGCCAACGATGAAAAAATTATCATGGTTGACAGCATGGAAATGAAAGAAGTCAGAACCGCCGACCTGGCCAAAGCATTGAAAGTTTTGACAGGAGATAAGCGCGCTCTGGTTTTAGTGTCTGATAAAAGCGAAAAGAATGAAAATCTGATCAAATCTGCGCGCAACATGGCTGATGCCAAGCTGCTCCAGGCTAATTACCTGAACATCCGCGATTTGCTCAGCTTTGAAAAAGTAATTATCCCGCTTGCTTCTCTTGAAGTAATCAAGGGTTACCTGGGATAGGAAGGTGTAGCAGAATGAGTATCTCCGTTTTTGATATCTTGCGGCGCCCTGTCGTTACCGAAAAATCGAACTATTTGGCCAACAAGCTGAACAAATACGTATTTGAGGTCAACAGTCAAGTCACCCGTGAACAGGTGAAGACTGCTGTTGAAACCGCTTTCGATGTCGACGTGGTGCGCGTCAATATCATTAATCTGCCCGCCAAGGCATCCCGCAACTCACGCACGCGCCGTTTGGTCGTGCGCAGCAGCGGTTATAAAAAGGCAATCGTGACCCTGAAACCTGGGGATAGTATCCCTGTGTTTGAAGGAGTGGAATAATGGCTGTTAAAGTTTATAAACCGAAAACACCTGGTACACGTCATAAAACCAGCTATACCTTTGAAGAGATCACCAAGAGCAAGCCTGAACGCAGCCTGACGATCATTCGCAAGCAGCATTCCGGTCGAAACTCAATGGGCCGCATCACCGTCCGCCATCGTGGTGGAGGCGCCCGCCGACAAATTCGTCTGGTTGATTTTAAGCGCGAAAAAATAAATATCCCGGCCAAGGTTGCTGCGATCGAGTACGATCCCAATCGTACCGCCCGCCTGGCTTTGCTGTTTTATGCGGATGGCGAAAAACGATACATTATCGCGCCAATTGGCGTCAAAGTAGGCGATACGCTCATGTCGGGACCCCGTGCGGAAATCAGACCCGGGAACAACCTGCCGATGGCAAATATCCCGGTGGGTACCACCATTCATTCGATCGAGCTTTACCCTGGTAAAGGTGGTCAGTTGGTTCGCTCTGCTGGTACTTCCGCTCAGCTGCTGGCTAAAGAAGGCAAATATGCTCAGATTCGCATGCCGAGCGGCGAAGTTCGCCTGGTTTTGCAGGAATGCACCGCCACGATTGGTCAGGTTGGCAATGTCGAGCACAGCAATATCAAGCTCGGCAAGGCAGGCCGCAAACGCCACATGGGCCGCCGCCCCGAAGTGCGCGGTACCGCCATGTCACCGAGGGACCATCCCCATGGTGGTGGTGAAGGTCGTACCGGTATCGGTATGCCCGGTCCCAAGACGCCCTGGGGCAAGCCAACCCTGGGTTACAAGACCAGACGCAATAAGCGTACGAATGCCATGATTGTTCGCCACCGCTCCAAGGCCAAACGCAGATAGCGGTTGAAGAGACAGAAAAGGAATTAGAAAATGTCGCGATCATTGAAAAAAGGGCCATATATTGACCCGAAACTGTTGAAAAGAATTGAAGATATGAACCAGAAGGGCGAGAAAAAAGTTCTGCGGACCTGGAGTCGTGCCAGCACCATTTTCCCCCAGATGGTTGGGCACACCATTGCAGTTCATAATGGACGCCGCCATATCCCGATTTATGTGACCGAAAACATGGTTGGTCATCGCCTGGGTGAATTCGCTCCCACGCGCTGGTTCCGCGGTCATGTGGCTGAAAAGGGCGCAAGGTAAGGTAAGAGATGGCACAAGAAATTAGCGCAAAACTCTCGAACTTCAGAGAATCTGCCCAAAAAACCCGCCTGGTCGTAGACCTGGTCAGGGGAAAAACGGTCACGGAAGCTCTGGATATTTTGAGCCTGACCCCAAAAAAGGCAGCCAAGCCTGTTCATAAGTTGATTTATTCGGCCATGTCGAACGCAGAAGAAAACTTTGGCGTGAGCCGTGATGACCTCGTCGTTTACCGGATCTTCGCGGACGAAGCCCGCACCCGTAAGTGGCGCCGATTTGGTGCACGCGGTCGGTTTAAACCCGAATTGAGACGCAGTTCTCATGTGACTGTAATATTACGCGAAGTCGAGTAAAGGTAAGGAGTAAACTATGGGTCGTAAAGTACATCCAATTGGTTTTCGTCTCGGAATCAACAAGCCCTGGTTGGGCCGCTGGTATGCCGAAGGCAAAGATTATACCGAACAGCTTCATCAAGACCTGGCGTTGCGCGAACTGGTGCTGGAAGAAACTTCTCGTGCCGGCGTTTCAACGATAGAGATTGAACGGTATCCTGGCAAAGTGAAAGTCACTCTGCACACAGCCAAGCCCGGCATTCTGATTGGTCGCAAAGGCGAGAACATTAAAATTATCAGACAGAAACTTGAAGAGCAATCTGGCAAAAAGATCGATCTGGAAGTTAAAGAGATCAAGTCTGCGGATACTGACGCTTACCTGGTTGCCCAGAACATTGCTGGTCAGCTTGAACGGCGTATCAGTTACCGTAGGGCAATGAAGCGTGCCATTCAGCAGGCGTTACGCCAGGGAGCAGAAGGAATTAAGATTTCCGTTTCTGGTCGTATTTCAGGTGCCGAGATGGCACGCCGGATGACACTGCGTGAAGGTCGTGTTCCGCTGCAGACACTGCGAGCTGACATTGACTTCGCACGGGCTACTGCCACAACGACTTTTGGTCAAATTGGCATCAAGGTCTGGATTTATAAGGGAATCGTGATGGATCAACCTGAAGAAAAGATTGAGCCAACCGAAGGTGTATATATTAGCGAGTAATTATCGCGAACAGTGAGGTAGCAGATTATGTTGATGCCAAAGAGAGTAAAATACCGCAAGCAGATGCGCGGCCGCATGAAGGGAAAATCTTATCGCGGCGCGGATGTCCACTTCGGTGATTATGGATTGAAAGCCCTGGACTGCGGCTATCTGACCGCGCGTCAGATAGAGGCTGCCCGCCGTGCGATCGTTCATGAAATGAAAAGACGCGGCAAGGTGTGGATTCGGGTCTTCCCCGACAAACCTTACACCAAACGAGCCGCTGAAACCCGCATGGGCAAAGGTAAAGGCGCCGTGGACCACTGGGTGGCGGTTATTCGCCCTGGTCGGATCCTGTTCGAAATTGGTGGAACTGATGTTGAAACAGCTGAGAAAGCCTTAGGCAGAGCCCGCTATAAACTGGGCATTAAGACCAAAATTGTAGCAAAAGAAACATTTGGAGAAGGTTCATGAACGCCAAAGAAATAAGAGAACTTTCTACGGAAGAAATTAAAACCAAACTTATGAACACCCGCCAGGAGCTGATGAACCTGCGATTTCAGATCGTGACCGGTCAATTGACAGATACCAGCCGATTCAAGATCGCCCGCCGGGATATAGCTCGACTTGAGACCGTTCTCACCGAGCGCGTGCGTAACGAAAAGGAAGGTAAATAATGAATAAACGACGTCGTTTAACCGGCACGGTTAAGTCCAATAAAATGGACAAGACTGTCATTGTTGACGTGAGCCGTACTTTCCAGCACCCCCTGTATCACAAAGTGGTGCGAAGCGTAAAGTCTTATAAGGCTCACGATGAAATTGGCTGCAATGTGGGCGATAAGGTCGTGATTGTGGAATCAGCTCCTTTCTCCAAGACCGTCACCTGGATGGTTGAGAAAGTTGTCCAGATCGAAATTCGTCAGGAAAGCCTGGAAGCAGTAGAAGAAGCTATCATCAAAGCGGAAGAACTGCAGGCTGAACTGGAAGCGGAAAAGATCGAAGAAAGCGACCAGTCCATTGAAGACCTGGAAGAAGAAGGTTTTGAAGAAGTCGCTGAAATCATCGAGGAAAAGACCGAGGATGCACTTGAAGAAGCTGCAGAAATGGTCGAAGACGAAGAAGGTGCTGCATGATTCAAAAGGAATCGCGTTTAATTGTTGCTGATAACACTGGCGCCAGAGAAATTTTGGTCATCCAGGTTGTCGGTGGGACCGGCAGACGCTATGCCGGCGTTGGAGACCTGGTAACTGCCACGGTCAAAAGCGCGACACCGCAGTCTTCGGTGAAGAAAAGCGAGATCATTAAGGCTGTCGTCGTTCGAACTGCCAAGGCATATCGCCGACCAGACGGATCGACAATCTGTTTTGATGACAACGCGGCTGTGATCCTGGACAATGACGGCGTGAACCCACGTGGAACCCGCATCTTTGGCCCGGTCGCGCGAGAACTGCGTGAAAAAGGCTACATGAAGATTGTTTCATTGGCTCCGGAAGTACTTTAGTGATTGGTAGGAGTGTCTAAATGAAGATGAAAATTAGGAAAGGTGATCGAGTTCGCGTGATGACCGGTGACGATGCCGACAAGAACAAAATCGGTGAAGTTATTCGTGTCTTGCCCAAAGAGAACCGCGTTGTAGTGCAGGGCGTGAACTTCGTAAAGAAACACCAGAAGCAGACCCAATCGGGCGGCAAGACCATCCCCGCAGGCATTCGTGAATTCGAAGCCCCGATCCATCTGTCTAACGTTGTGCTGGTTGACCGCGCTTCTGAGAAAGAAGCGAAAGCTACCCGCCGTACAAGAAAGACCAAGGACGGTGAGGATGTGAAAGCTGAGAAGAAGACCAGCCGCCGTAAGAGCTCAACCGCTCCGAAGACTGAGAAAACAAAAGAAAATAAAAAATCGGATGCCAAGGGCAAGTAAGGCGCAGGCGAAAAGATATGAACAGACTACAAGAACAATACAATAACGAAATTGCTCCCGCGCTCTATAAAGAGCTGGGGCTGAGCAATATCATGCAGGTCCCACGCATCACCAAAGTAGTGGTAAACATTGGTGTGGGCGAAGCATTGGACAACCCCAAAGCTCTGGACGCTGCTCTAAATGATCTGACCATCATCACCGGTCAGAAGCCTGTTGTCATCGCTGCCAAGAAAGCTATCTCCAACTTCAAGCTGCGCGAAGGTCGCCAAATTGGCGTCAAAGTAACCTTGCGCGGTTATAAGATGTGGTCTTTCTTGGATCGCCTGATCAATATCGCTTTACCCCGTGTGCGTGACTTCCGTGGTATTTCAGCGGACTCATTTGATGGTCGCGGCAACTATACCCTCGGTTTAACCGAACAATTGATCTTTACTGAAATTCAGTATGACAAGATCGACAAAGTTCGTGGTATGGAAGTTACCATCGTAACCACTGCTGAAAATGACGATCAAGGACGTGAGTTACTGAGCAAATTCGGCATGCCCTTCAGGAAGGATAACTAATGGCAAAAAAAAGTATGATATACCGAGAAATGCGGCGTAAATACCCCGGTCGCGTTGTGAACCGCTGTCGGGTCTGTGGAAGACCGCGTGGCTATATGCGCAAATTCGGCCTCTGCCGTATTTGCTTCCGTGAATTAGCACTCCAGGGCAAGATTCCTGGTGTGACCAAATCATCCTGGTAATTAGACCTGGAGGAATAAGAATGACTATTACAGATCCAATTGCCGATATGTTAACCAGAGTTCGCAACGCAGCTGCCGCAGGTAAAAGCGTGGTCGCGATTCCGAATTCTAAACTCAAGAGTGAGTTGGCTCGTATTTTGGTCGAAGAAGGCTATATTGCGAGTTATGAAGTCGTCGATGGCAAGAGTGAAGTTAGCAAAGTCTTGCAGCTGAAGCTCAAGTATATTGGCGAAAGACGTCACCGTCGCTCGTTGATTAC
>CAZHXQ010000088.1:0-7163 GCA_964536465.1 uncultured Anaerolineaceae bacterium | reverse complement strand
ACACGACGCTCTTCCGATCTGATCTCCAGGCTTATCAAAGAGACGGTGGGCTCGACCTTGAAAGCGCCAACGCAATGGTCGAAAACGTGGTGGGGCTCTACAGCTTGCCGCTGGCTGTCGCTCAGAACTTCGTCGTCAATGGACATGAGGTCTTTATACCCATGGTAATTGAAGAGCCTTCTGTGGTCGCTGGTGTCTCCTTCATGGCCAGGCTCGCCAAACACAGTGGTGGTTTTGAGGCCGGCATGACCTCCCAGGAGATGATCGGTCAATTGCAGCTGCTCGATCTGCCAGACATTCAGGCTGCTGCTGAGACAGTGCTGGCACATAAAGACGAATTGCTGCAGGATGTCGCCGATTTTCACCCCAGCCTGGGCAACTATGGCGGCGGTCCGCGCGACATGCAAACCCGCCTCCTTGCCGAAACCGCGATTGGACCGATGCTGATCATCCACCTGATCGTCGACGTGCAGGACGCCATGGGCGCTAACCTGATTAACTCCATGCTCGAGTTCCTCGCGCCAAAAATTGAGCACCTCACCGGCGGTCGGGTGCACCTGCGTATCCTCTCCAACCTGGCAGACCGCCGCCTCGCCTGGGCCCGCGCCCGTTTTGCCTGTCAGGATCTCGCCTTTGGCGATTTTAGCGGCGAGCAGGTTCGGGATGGCATCATTCAAGCCTGGGCTTTTGCCGACGCCGACCCCTACCGTGCAGCCACGAACAACAAAGGCGTCATGAATGGTGTAGACGCCGTTGTCTTAGCTACCGCCAACGACTGGCGCGCCGTGGAAGCCGGTGCCCATGCTTACGCCGCCCGTTCAGGGCGTTACCAGAGCCTCACACACTGGTCCAAAGCCGAGAAAGGCGACCTGCTTGGCACCATCCAACTCCCCATGGCATTGGGAATCGTTGGCGGCGCCACCAGAATTCATCCTACAGCCAAAGCTAACCTTAAGTTGATGGGAGTACAATCGGTGGCGGAGCTGGGTGGCATTATCGCCGCGGTGGGTCTGGCCCAAAACCTGGCCGCGCTGCGTGCCCTGGCTACCGAAGGCATCCAAAAAGGACACATGAGCTTGCATGCCCGCCAGATAGCCCTCTCTGCCGGCGCTCTACCAAGCCAGGCAGACAACCTGGCTGCCCAGTTAGTGGCAGAAAAGAATATAAAATTAGCGCGCGCGCTCGAAATTCTGGCGCAATGGAATGGAAATAATTATGACTGAACACCCACACGTCACCAAACCTGAAAAAAGCAAACTTCTGATGCCCAAAATCAAGGTTGGCATCCAGGGCTATGGCGCTTATGTACCCCGCTATCGCTTGCCCGCCAAAGAAATCGGGCGTATCTGGGGCAATACTGGCGGCTTCCCGGTCAAAGAAAAAGCTGTAGCCGGGTTGGATGAAGACGTCATCACCATGTCCATCGAAGCCGCTCGCAACGCCCTCAAACGCTCCGAAATCAGCGCTGAACAGCTGCGGGCGGTCTGGGTCGGTTCCGAATCACACCCTTACGCGGTCAAGCCCAGCGGCACCGTCGTGGCAGAAGCCATCGGCGCTTCTAACGACATTCAGGCTGGTGACTGGGAATTCGCCTGTAAAGCCGGCACCGAAGCCATGGTAGCGGCGATGGGCATGGTTGGCTCGGGTATGGGTGAGTATGCTCTGGCTATTGGCATGGATACCGCCCAGGGTAAACCTGGAGATGCGCTTGAATACACTGCCGCCAGTGGTGGCGCTGCTTATATCATCGGTCCTGTCAAGGGCTCGCTTGCTTCAATAGAAGCCACTTACAGTTACGTCTCCGACACGCCCGATTTCTGGAGGCGAGAAAACCAAACCTACCCCGAGCACGGTCAACGCTTCACCGGCGATCCGGCATATTTTGAACACATCCTTAGCTCAGCTCGCACAATTCTCGCTGAAACCGGCTTGAAACCCTCCGATTTTGCTTACGCAGTCTTCCATCAACCCAACACCAAGTTCCCCCAGCGTGCTGGCAAAATGCTCGGCTTTAGCCCCGAACAAATCGCTCCCGGTTTGCTGGCCCCCATAATAGGCAACACCTACTCCGGCGCGGCCATCATAGGTCTGACCGCCATCCTCGATAACGCCAGGACCGGTGACCTTATTTTGATGACTTCCTACGGCTCCGGCGCTGGTTCAGACTCTTTCATCATCAAAGTTCGGCCTGAACTCAAGAAAAGGCGAGGGGGTGTGCTTAGCACCCAGGATTACATCGATCGCCGCACTGAAATCGACTATGCAACCTATCTCCGCTTCCGCGGGGAGATCGTGACCCGTTGATATGCAGCGCAGCAATGATGTTTACATCGTCGGCATTGGTCAGACCGAAGTCGGCGAACTCTGGGATGTTTCTCTGCGCAGGCTGGCGACCCGCGCTCTCGACGCCGCCAGGCAAGACGCAGGCAGTATCCAACCCCAGGCGATTTTTGTTGGCAACATGCTTGGCGCCAACGCCTCCCGTCAGGCTAACCTTGGCGCGTTGGTCGCTGAATACGCCGGACTTGCAGGTAAAGCGGAAGGCTACACCGCGGAAGCAGCCGAAGCTTCAGGAGGCGCGGCCATCTATCTTGCCTACAATGCCATCCGTTCAGGGATGGTCGGCATTGCCGCGGTGGTCGGCGTGGAAAAGGTCACCGATGTCGTTGGTGCCGGCATTGAAAACCGGTTGCTTTCGACCGGTCTGGATTCTGACTTCGAAGCCTCAGAAGGGCTCACCCTGGTCGGGCAGGCTTCTCTTTTACTGCAGCGTTACTTATATGAAAACCAATTTCCTCGTGAGGCCCTGGCCCACTTTCCTATGATTGCCCACAGCAACGCCCTGAATAACCCCAGGGCTATGTACCGCCGGGCAATCGACATCAATTCCTATCGCAACGCGCGGGAAGACACCGGCGCTTTCAACCAGTTCGATGTTGCCCCCAATGCCGATGGCGCGGCCGCGCTCATCCTGACCAGTCAGCAATTCCTGCCCCCTGGTCTCGGGCACACACCCATCCGCCTGCTCAGTTCCGCCTACAACACCGACCGCCTGGCATTGCACGATCGCCCTGATCCCCTCTTTTTCCAAGCAGCGGCCGTCTCCGTTCAGCAGGCTTTACTAAAGGCCGGGCTCATGCTCTCAGACCTGGATTTCTTCGAGTATTCCGACAACACCACTCTACACGCGCTTTTATCCCTTGAGGCAGCTGGTTTTGCCCGCCGTGGGGAGGGCTGGAAGCTCGCCAGCGATGGCTCGCTCACCCTGGATGGATCGCTGCCGGTGGCTACGATGGGCGGGCACAAGGCGCGGGGCTTCCCGCTCGGCGCGTCTGCTGTTTATCAGGTAGTGGAAGCCTGCCTGCAGTTGCGGGGCGAAGCCGGAGCTAACCAGATCGCTCATGCCAGGTGCGGCATGACCCAGTCTCTCGCCGCCAGCGCTTCTGCTGCCGCCACCCAGATTCTCTCGGTTTAGGCAGCACCCCTCGGCTCACCCAGCTTAGTTAAGTGCCAAAATAAATAGCCTCCGTTCTACCATACGGAATGCTCATAACACTCTGACATTTTTGTTATAATCAAGTAAGGATCTGGGATGGCAAATGTGACTGATCAAAAACCTTCTTTCAAAATCAAGATCATAAAAGACGGGCCTTATCTGGTTACCGGAGACCTGCCGCTTCGCAAAAAATGGCAACATTGCTCCGAGTACGGTGAACCGTTAGATTGGGTGGACGGGGGTGAAATCGAGCACAAAAAAGCCACTTATCTGCTCTGCCGCTGTGGCAAAAGCAAAACCATGCCCTTCTGCGATAACTCACACATTGATTCCGGATTCGACGGAGAAGAAACAGCC
Source organism: uncultured Anaerolineaceae bacterium (assembly GCA_964536465.1). GTDB lineage: Bacteria > Chloroflexota > Anaerolineae > Anaerolineales > Anaerolineaceae > Mesolinea. Next base: position 3,310 of record CAZHXQ010000088.1, on the reverse strand, counting down.
ATCACCGATGGCCCCTTTGGGCGGGACCTCGACTACTACGGTCCCGATGGTCTGGTGGTCACCAAGCACCTCCTTCTGTGTATGAATTCAGGGTTTTGCGTGCTGAAAGATACTGATTTTACCGAACTGACGCAGCAGTCAGGCGACCCCGTGAAGAAGGCTCGTGCCATAAAAATGGTCGAAGATTGCCCCTCCGGTTCCCTTACCTACAAACTTCGCCGTGAGGGACCCGACGTCGAACCTGACCTGCCCATGCAAATCGCCGATACCTTTGAGTGCACTAAATATGGAGAGATCCGGGGGCCCCTGTGGGTGATGGGTTATGTCCCCATTGAACCAGCCGATCGTCTCACCTACATACCTCGCAATCGCGTCATTTTTTGTAGCTGTGGTCACTCCCGCATAAAACCACTTTGCGATGGTACCCATCGTCCCCTCCAGGAACGGCAGCTGCAGCGCAAGCTCAGCCAGGAGCGGCTGGCTCGAAAGTCACAGGAAAAGCAGAACCCCAACCCCGATTCCACTGAGAACAAAGCCTGACAGCCTCACACCATCACCTCCTGGGTGTTGAAGCGGCTTCATCCAAATTAAGCTCAATTTCTTACCAAAATTTTGCAGCCGCATTCCAGGTACTGCCTGCCTTAAGCTTTGACAGAAACTTGCCTAAACTCTGTAAAAAAGAGATAGTATATAAATACTGATAATTGACAAATAAATGAGGTGAATAATGAAAACGAAAATTGCTGTTATCGTCGGCTCTACCCGCGACAATTCCTACAGTCAGAGATTGGCCAACAACTTAGTAGAACTTTTTCCTGAAGACCACCAGACCGAGTTCATAAAAATAAGCCACCTACCGCTTTATAATCAGGACTACGACACCGCCAACACCCCGCCAGAATACGGAGAGTTTCGAGACAAAATCAGGTCCTTCGATGCCGTAGTTTTTGTGACCCCGGAGCACAACCGCTCTTTTTCAGCCGCGCTCAAAAATGCTCTGGATATCGGATCACGACCCTATGGTAAGAACGTTTGGGATGGCAAGCCAGCCCTGATTGTCAGCCAGTCACCCGGAAATATCTCTGGCTTTGGCGCTAACCACCAACTCCGCCAGGTGTTGACCTTTGTCAATATGCCTGTATTACAGCAGCCGGAAGCTTACATCGCCCACACCAATAAGCTGTTCGACGAAGAAGGCAAGATTAACAAGGAAGGAACCGTCGAATTCCTCCAGACAGTAATTGACGCTTTCGTGGAACTTATCGAGCGTTTCTGATTTACCTGAATATCAACGCGATAATCACCAGAAACTCACTCTTCCAAGTTCAAAACGGACACGAGTAACGAAGATGGTATTGCCACACCAATCCTGAAAATTCTTCATTTATTAACTTAAGCGGGAGATCTAAAGCCGATTAATCACAAATTTTATCAAATTTGATCTAAACGGTTGAATTGATTAATTCTCCGATTCATCCAATCCCTTTACCTGATAAATGCTCCTCACTGTGTTATGACCTCAGGTTTAAATCAACGTCGGAAGTCACACCACGATTCCAGCCTCTTGGGTGCCCTTGGCAATATCTCTGGATTTTGATGATTTTTTTCTGAGACCTGACAGTTGTTCTGGTATAATCAATTAAAATTTTTCCAGAGATTCATTACGCTCACAATTGAATAACAAGGAGGCTAGAACATGAAATCAACTCGTATCGCCATAATCCTTTTGATATTGGTATTATCAGGTTGTGGGTCTTCAGAAGAAATCGGAGAGACTATGGTTAATGACACAACCTCAGCACTCACCGATCTACCTGCCCCAACTATTGAAGCATCCGCAACAGCAATACTTCCCAACACACCAGTGCCCACTACTGAACCAATTCATACCGAAACACCTGATTTGGGCTTGCAACCTTATTCGACAGATTTTTCCGAAGCTAACGATGACTGGGAGATGATCTTATCCGAGGGAACAACTAATGCTTTCCGCGAGAGTGAACATTATGTGCTGGAAGCAACAGGCATTTCAACAACAGTGGTGAGCAGTCCTAATTCAATCCTTGCTGCCACTGACCTGAGCATTGAAGTTGACCTCTCGTTTGCTCAAACCGAAGGCGAGTCGGGCGAAGGTGGCATCATCTGTGGCTATGCTGGCCCAAAAGCGTATTATGGTTTGGGAGTCAACCGACTTGGATATGCCTTTATTTCACAAGCCCATAACCGGACAAAAATGTCTTCCTTGGTATGGGTTAAGCTCGCCTCACCCGATGAGCAGCAAAATTATCATTTGAGAGCTGTTTGCTCTTCCACAAGTTTAGGATTAATCGTTGATGGGAAGAAAGTACTTCAATACCCTGTAACTGATTTTATACCAGGGCGAATTGGACTCTATTCTGAAGGAGCGTGGGGTTACAACAGCAACGCTACAGAAACTATTGACTTGCCGAACATAGCGGTGTTTGACAATTTTTCGACAGCAGCTATGGAAGCCCAAGATGAATGGGTCACTGCACCAATCGACCCTTTCGAATACCTGATTTCTGGTGAGGTGCTATATAGTGAGGAATTTTCTGCCCCAATGGGAGACTGGACTCGATATGCTGATCAGGATGGCGCCGCGGAACTTGAAGACGGCAAGCTATCCCTTACGGATAAGACAGATGCAGGATTCACCTATTCCAAACTCAACTCTTTCAACCGATTTACCTCCGGAGTTATGATGGAAACGGATTTCACAGTCCTGCCCGGTGCACCCGAAGGTGTTTTCGCTGGTTTCTTTTGCGATGTTGATGGCAGCTGGAATGAATTCTATGAATTTCATGCTTATGCGAGCGGAGCCAGTTATTTTAAATTCAGTAACGGCTCCTGGAAAGGTATTGGTTCGTGGAAGCAACCTGCGGACACCTATACTTTCATAGAAACAGACCGTATCTACCACCTGACGGGAATCTGCGGTGCAGGGTATCTGGCGATTCTTCTTGATGGTGTGCCGGCTTACTTCGTGCCTATTCCTGAACAAACCTTTCACTCGGTGGGACTGACCGCCGGTATAGGTCTGGGCTTTGAGGGTGAGGCAACCTTCGAATTCGACAACTTCAAAATATCCCGGGTAGAACCCATTAATAACTAATGTAAAGCTGGCTGCTCTACTTTCTAAAATATATCAAACTGAATATATCAAAATGACTTAGAAAATATTTGTTGTTAGAGCTAAGTCATTTCGATTTAAATTTTCTGTAGCTCAGGATTTAAATCCTTACGTTATTGGTTGGATCAACTTTTCCCGTGCTATAATCTCTCTCGCAAA
>CAZHXQ010000087.1:0-7269 GCA_964536465.1 uncultured Anaerolineaceae bacterium | reverse complement strand
TGCGTTGGCGCTTTCAAGGTCGAGCCCACCGTCTCTTTGATAAGCCTGGAGATCTTCTGGGGTAACATCTGAGCCAGAAGCGAGGGTTTCGAGACGCTGGGAGAGGCTTTGTTGGTAAAACTTTTCGGTCATATCAATGTCCACGAGCACATGTTGAGACATTTATAGCCAACAAGTGCTCTAAAAAACTATCAATAATAATTTTAGTAGATTATTCCCCACTGCAGAAGCTTTGTTGAAGGAAAGGGCTCGTTCTGGTTATACTACCAACAGCACAAGACAAGAGGTAGAAATGACAGAGAATGTAAATCAAGTTTATGATGCGATCATTATCGGCGGCGGACCGGCGGGAACGACGGCGGCGATTTATGCTGCCCGGGCCAACCTGAAAGTGGCTATTTTGGATAAGGGTCTGACCACGGGGGCGCTGGGTACAACCAGCAAGATTGCCAATTATCCCGGGCTGGAAGGTGAAGTCAACGGAGCGGAATTGCTGCAAACCATGCGAAAGCAGGCAGTGGGCTTTGGGGCCGAGTTTATCAATGACAAGGCTATCGGGACTGATCTGAACAGTGAGCCAAAAACTGTGTTCGGCAATCTGGGGGTGTATGACACCCGGGCGGTCATCATCGCGACCGGTTCAATGGGACGCAGCAACCTGATTAAGGGTGAAGCAGAATTACTGGGGAAAGGTGTTTCGTATTGCGCGGTTTGTGACGCCGCATTTTTCAAGGAAAAAGACGTGGCGGTGATCGGCAAGAGTGATGAGGCGGTGGAAGAAGCGCTTTACCTGACAAGATTTGCCCGCGCGGTTCATTTTTTCGTCCCTGGAAAAGAAATTAACGTGAGCCAGGAAGAGAAGGCAATGCTGGGAGATGCGAAAAACCTGGTTCTGCATATGGGCAGCGTGGTTAAGGAGATTTTTGGTGAAGGCAAGGTTGAGGGGCTGAAGTTTGTGGAGCGAGAGAACCCGGAAAGAGAACAAACCCTGCCTGTGGTAGGCGCGTTCGTCTATTTACAGGGCGGCAAACCGATCACCGACTTTTTACAGGGACAGCTGGCAAGCACACCCGAGGGCTGTCTGCAGGTAGACAGCGAATACCAAACCAGTATCGCCGGCGTGTATGCCATCGGGGATGTGACCTGTACGCACGTGAAGCAGGCGATCATCGCTGCGGGAGACGGCGCGATCGCGGCCATCGCCGCAGAGAAATGGTTGAGCGGCAGGAGCAAGACGCGACAGGATTGGGGCAAGTAAGGCAGGGTCGACGCTTCCCCTGTTAAAACGAGTAAAATTGGATCATGTCCAAAATAATCCCACTAGATTTAGACAAAGCCGCCCAGCGCGGCGAGCCATCGCACGTCTGGAGGGCGGGGCAAGAGAGACGTTTCGACATGCTGCGGGAGGCGGCGGGAGAACGCCTGGGGGGCAGAGTTCTGGTGGATGGCAGTGGGATCGGGACGTATTTATCCCGGCTGGCTCCTTTATCGGGTATGGCGGCAGGGTTGGACATTGAATTGCCACGTGTGCAGGAGAGCAGGCAGTACAGTCCGAATGTATTTTGTGCGGCAGGCGAATCTGTGCCGCTGCTTTCGGATAGCTTCGACCTGGTTTTCAGCCATGAGGTGCTGGAACACGTCCAGGACGACCAGATGGCTGTGCGTGAGATGGTCAGAGTGTTGAAGCCAGGTGGGCGTATCGTCTTGTTTTGCCCAAACCGAGGATATCCCTTTGAGACCCATGGACATTATTGGAAGGGCAAATACCACTTTGGCAACACCCCGCTGATCAACTGGCTGCCGAGGCGCTTGCGAGACAAGTTAGCGCCCCATGTGGAGGTCTATACCCGAGCGGATCTATCGAAACTTTTTGCTGGATTGCCTGTCAAACTTATCCAGCGGCGCACTGTCTTTGGAGCCTATGACAATATCATCGAGCGCAAACCGCGTTTGGGCAAGCTCTTGAGGTCAGTGCTGCAGGCGTTCGAAAAGACCCCGCTGCAGAGGTTTGGGCTGTCACATTTTTGGGTGCTTGAAAAGATTTAAGTGTTTTGAACCAGCGAAGTTGGGTTTCTGCCAGGTTTCAATAACAATTCTCGCTTCCTGCTATCTACGGGCCAGCTGTCAGACGGCTGCCCGACCTGGACCAGCCTGTTTCAACGAAACTTGAGCCCAGACCGCGCTCGAAAAGCCCCCTACAAACAGTTGAATTGTGATCCGGCCGTATTCTATAATTAGCAAAATTTAGATGTATTTTAAAAATGGAGTGAGATGCTAAAAGTTAAAACCACATACACGCCACACAATTTTACACTTGAAACTGACCGAGCGATTTTGAAATTTGGATCAAAAGAAGGCGAGTTTTTCCCTTACGATCTTTTTCTTGGCTCGTTAAGTTCTTGTTTTTATTACACACTGGCAGAAATCTATGCCAAGAGAAAAATGGCCACCCCCGCGATGGAAATAATTGTCAGCGGCGATAAACGCAGAGACGTGCCTACAACGCTGGAATGGGTCGAGATGGAAATCACTGTCTTTGATGAGGTAGACGAAGGTCAGTTCTCACGCTTTGCTGATTTGGCTTCCAAATATTGTTCCATTCACGCCACGATCGGCCAAGTGGCTGAAATCAGCCATAAGATCAATTTCAAGCCCTCAAATTGATCTTTCCAGCCATTCCGCCTGGCTTTGCCGCGGGTGGTTAGGCCCGAAGAGACTCCTCGGGCTGACTGCTGGTGTGATAAAATTATCCTTGTTCTATTGATTAAAAATTAGCCAATTTAAGAAAACAATGCCGCCTTTTCTGACTTGATAACTATGCCAGGATAGACTATATTTTCACCACTTGCTGACACCTGGCATCAAAATGAAAGTCAAGATTGCACCTTACGGATATTGCATAAATGCGACAGGATGGGTGGCATTTGTGACCTTCCTGCCACACTTTTAATTTCTACTCAGAGGAGTTAATGGCGCATGAAACCGTTGCTGATCTTTAAGTAAAGTTGTTGTCACAGACAAAATTGGTTGAGACAAACAAAGGCAGGTCCGGTGAACAATAAAGGCGACTCTACTAAACACACTTCCTTATTAACAGAGTCAGAATGTGGGGAAAACTTCCGGATCCTGTTTGACAGCAGACCAGAAGGATTCGCGATGCACGAGCTGCTGTATGACGGAAGCGGCAATGCGTTTGATTACAGGTTTCTGGATGTCAACCCGGCTTTTGAGCAATTGATTGGTCTCTCGAAGAAAGATGTGGTCGGCAGGAGGCATGATGAATGCCTGCCGGCCGACAATCCCATTTTTTTGCAGCGTTATGCCGAGGTCGTGCGCACTGGTGTGCCCACGGAATTTGAGGCCCCCTCGATTTTGGGCTCGGAGTACAAAGTTTTCGCCTATAAATTCGCTGATCACAAATTTGGTGTGATCTTTTCTGATATCACTAAAGAAAAGCGCGATGCAGCTCATTCAGCCTGGTTGGCTTCCATCCCTGAGAACAATCCCCGGCAGGTGATAGAAATTGATGCCCTTCAGCAAATAATTTATCAGAACAAGACAGCCAGACAGTTCAGCGTACTTTCAGCCAGCGGCGCTATGACGAACCTGCTGTTGAAAGATTTACCTGAAAATTTAGCTGACCTGGGCTTTGACGAGAATCAGACCAAGCAGCGCGACATTCAGATTGGAGAGCGCTGGTACAGGCAGTCTCTGCTGTATTTGCCTGATATTCAGCATCTGCGGGTCTATTCCGTGGAGATTACGGATCAGGTTGAAGCCCAAAAAGCTTTGAAATCGATGAATACCCGCCTGGAGGAAATGGTCACCGCGCGAACAGTTCAATCAGAGGAAGCCAACCGAAAGGTACAGGAGAACATAAAGCAGGTGTACGCGATTAAGCAAGCCTCCCTGGAGAGAGAAAGGAAGCAATTTTTAACCCTGATTAATCTTCTCCCATCTTACCTGGTCTTGCTGACGCCAGAGCGGGATATTGTGATGTCGAATCAGTATTTTAAGGACCAGTTTGGCGACCCCGATAATTTGAAGTGCTATCAGGTTCTGTTTGGACGAGAGGAACCTTGTGAAAAGTGTGAATCGTTCAAACCGCTGACGGATAATCGGGCGCACAAATGGGAATGGGAAGGACCTGACGGCAGATTTTACGAAGTCTATGACTTCCCTTTCCAGCAAGATGAGACGACCCTGGTTCTCGAGCTTGGCCTGGACATTACCAAAACGAAGCAAGCCCAACTGCACCTCGACCAGCTCAACCGCTACAACCGTTCGATCATTGAAGCCAATATGGACGCCCTGATGACGGTTACCAAGTCTGGGAAGTTGGGTGATGTCAATGAGGAGGCTACAGCAATAACCGGAAAGTCACGTGAAGAACTGGTTGGTTCAAATTTCGCGGACCTATTTTCAGACGGTGAGCAAGCCCTGAGGGCAATCAAGGCGGTGGAGGAGCAGCACAAGGTAAGAGACTTTGAGCTGGAACTCAAGACGTGTGATGGCCGCTCGATACCGGTTGCCTTCAGTGCTGTAATCTTTAAGAAACAAGAAAACCATGCCAGCGCAGCCGCATCTCACTTCAGCATGATTAAAGATCATGCCAATGATAGTGTTGAAATTTTTGTCAGCATCAAAGACCTGACCGAGTTCAAGCGCAAGGAACAGGAACTTAAAAAACTCAACAGGGAATTGGAGAACTTGATCGCCAAAGACAAGATCATCCATGAACAGCTGGTACACGCCGAAAAGCTGGCAGCCCTGGGCAGGATGCTGGCATCCATCACGCACGAGATCAACAATCCCCTTCAAACCATCAAGAACAGCCTTTACCTGATTGAAGCTGACACCGTGCCAGATAATCCCGCCCTGGAATACCTGCAGATTGCCGCAACAGAAACCCAACGCATATCGAAGCTGGTGGCTCAATTGAGAGAGATCTACAGACCATCTACGATATTAACTGAAGCCACTTTCGATCTTGTTTCTGTGGTGGAGCAGGTGCAGGCATTGGTAAGCGGTGAGCTGGAAAAGGGAAATGTCGAATGGGTTTTAGAGCGACCCAAAACAGGTGTATGGGAAGTCAGAGGTGAGAAAGATCAGATAAAACAGGTCTTCATCAACATCTGCATCAACGCAATTGAAGCCATGCAGCCGAAAGGTGGTCGGCTTGAAATCAGCTTCAGACCAGGACCGCTGACCAGTCATGAGGTTGGTGTAATTGTGCGGGATCACGGGCCTGGTATTCCCACCGAATATTTAGACAAGTTGTTAGAGCCCTTCCAGACCACCAAGCCCAAAGGTGGTGGGCTGGGTCTGGCTATCAGTTACGAAATTATCCAACGACATAAAGGCCGCCTCAATGCTCATAATTATGGTGATGGAGCTGAATTTTCAGTGTGGTTGCCTTCGATAGAAAAGAAGGAATGAGGCAGGGTGAAGGCATGCATAAAATATTGATCATTGACGACGAGCCGACTTTGGGTAAGACCCTGGGGGCCATCCTGGAAAGAAGTGGTTACGTGCCAGATCTGGCTGTGACCGGCGAAGAAGGGATGCAGAAATTAGAGCAGGGCGCCTATTCGCTGCTCTTTCTGGATATCAAACTGCCTGACGTGACCGGAATTGAACTGCTGCCTCAGATTCGCCAGATTGACCCGGGGCTGCCGGTGGTTATCCTGACCGCGCACGCCACCGTGGATGCGGCTGTGCAGGCGGTGCGGGAAGGGGCGCGTGACTTTTTGTTGAAACCTATCGACCCCAATGACATCCTCATGCGGGTCGAAAAGATTCTGAAGGAATCGCAGCGCCCACAGAGGCAGCGCGAGATTATTTCGCAGATGCAGGGCTTATTGTCTGAGCTGCGCTTACCAGAAGGAGCCAACCTCCAGAATGAAACAGCCGGACAGGCAGCTACAAGCAATGAGGGAGACCGATTCGTCAAATGTGGAACGTTGGTGGTTGACCTGCACACACGCCACCTGATCCACGATGGAGCTGAAATTCATTTTCCGTCATCTTCTTTTGATTACCTGGTGACATTGATGCGCAAATCACCTGAGGCTGTATCGTTTGAGAATTTGGTTAAGGAGTCACAGGGTTTCGACTGTGAAAGATATGAAGCCCGCAATATCTGCCGCTGGCATATTTATCAAATTCGTAAAGTGTTGGAACAAGACTCGTCTGACCCGCATCTTTTGATCACCGTGCGCAATTTCGGTTATCGACTGGTATCGTAGTCAGATGAAGACGTTAATGACCTGTCTCGAGCGGGCCTGGAACTAAGCCGCCATGGGCGTGCTGACCATCTCTTCGGTCGTCTTCAAAATGAAGTAGGGTTCGAAAGGCTTGGTAATCCTCATCCAGGCCTGTTCCTCTTCAATGCAGGGGATGGGGCCACAGTCGAGGCTGGATGAAAGTAAGATGACTGGCAGCAGAGGGTGGTCTCTTTTGATTTTAAAGAATAGAGACAAACCGTAATCATGGGTTTTGTTTAAATCCAACACTACCAGATCATAAGAACCCTCATCCAACAGTTTCAAAGCCTTGATACTTATGCCCGTGCTAACGACGCGATAGTCTACAGATCTAAACACCTGAACGAGCGTTTGTTTTAGAGACAGATCTTCTTCAATGATCAAGATGGATTTTTTAGTTTCCATAGTATTCTCCTATCCTGGTTAAACCTTATCTAACAATTGAGGGAAAGAAATTAGAAAAGATTTGTGATAATTTTTCCATACAAATATATTCGTGTATATCAATTACATTTTCGCCTCAGAAGACGTCGGTTGGCATCAACATGATGGTTTCGTAGGCGCGACAAGTTCAGGAGAGTCTCAGAAGTTCCTGCGACACCAGACCGCTTCTACCAGGAACAAAGTCGTCTGCAACCATTTGCAAACATTCGCAGAAATTTTGCAAACATATACAAAAGTTGAAAATTCCAGCTTTTAGTCGTCAATTTCATCCTCAAACAGGTTTGGAAGCGTAAATTTATCGTCATTAAGTCAAAGGTATTCAAACGGCACAGGTGAAGAGAATTTATATACTCTAATTATCCGATTAGAAGGGTATCAATGCACAGTCAATTTATCCACAAGTGTTTTGGCATCCATTCTTCCTGCTGGGGAGATAGCGTCCACCGCGAGGCCGCCCATGCCCCTGCAGCACTCCCAAGTATATGGGAAAAACCCAACCCCTCTTTTGCTGTCCTTCTCATCAATACAGAGAAGTTTCGACAGCAATCGTAAACCTATC
>CAZHXQ010000086.1:0-7427 GCA_964536465.1 uncultured Anaerolineaceae bacterium | reverse complement strand
AGTTATTCCCAAGAAAATTCAAAATAAGATACTTTTTCATTCAAACCTGAAAGCGTGGGGCTCTATTCGGTTTTTGACAACAACGGATTAATCTGGGATAATTTCGAGAGGTCAGTCTTCATTACGGCTAATTTCAAAGAAAAGGCGCAAAGAAATATTGTGGATTTTGCTCAGGAAGAAAACACAAATTACGGAACAATCATAAGACTCGTGGGTGTTGTGGTTGACGTTGAGTTTGAATCCGGCAATCTTCCATCGATTTACAATGCGTTGTTGGTCAAAACACGCTCAGGCAAAGACCTGATCCTTGAGATTCAGGAGCATGTTGGCACAAAAGTAGTGCGCGCGATTGCCATGGGACCCACGGCTGGTTTGCGCAGAGGCATGTCTGTGATCGATCTGGAAAAACCGATTCAGGTGCCCGTCGGGCGCCAGACACTGGGGCGCCTATTTAATGTCCTGGGTCAACCAATCGATGATATGGGCGAAATCGAAACGGAAGAGGTCTCGCCGATCCATAAAAAGGCACCTGCTGTCAGTGAGCAGGTGCTCTCGCGAGACATGATCGAGACTGGTATCAAAGCAATCGATCTGCTGACCCCCTATCCAAAGGGCGGCAAGGTCGGCTTGTTTGGCGGGGCCGGCGTTGGCAAAACGGTCTTGATGCTCGAGTTGATGAATAACACCATCACGAAAAGTTCGGGTGTCGTTGTCTTTGCTGGTGTTGGGGAGCGCAGTCGCGAAGGCAACGATATGTGGCTGGACATGAATGCTTCTGGCTTGATTGATTCGACCATCCTGACCTTCGGGCAAATGAATGAACCTCCAGGCGCTCGTATGCGGGTGGCTTTCACTGCCCTGACTATGGCGGAGCACTTCCGGGATGAAGAAAACCGCCCCGTCCTGCTTTTCATTGATAATATCTACCGTTTTATCCAGGCTGGCTCCGAGGTTTCGGCACTGTTGGGGCGTTTGCCGAGTGAAATGGGCTACCAGCCAACACTTGAATCAGAAATGGGCATTCTTCAGGAGAGAATCACCTCAACCAGTAATGGCAGCATAACCTCTGTTCAGGCGGTTTACATCCCTGCTGATGACGTAACCGACCCGGCTGTGGCAGCCACGTTTTCGCACTTAGACGCGACTACGGTGCTTACCCGTCGGCTGGTGTCTATGGGGCTCTACCCGGCCATCGATCCTCTGCAGAGCAGCTCTAACCTGCTGACCCCTGAAGCGGTCGGAAGAGAGCACTACGACATCGCCATGCAGGTTCGGGCAACCCTGGCGAGATATGACGAACTGCAGGACCTGATCGCTATTTTGGGCATGGAAGAACTATCACTATCTGACCAACAGACAGTGATCCGTGCCCGCAGGCTGCAGCGCTTTTTGTCCCAACCCTTTATTGTCGCTGAGACTTTTTCGGGTAAACCAGGATCTTTTGTTTCCAAGTACGAGACGCTTCGCGGAGCAAGAGAGATTCTAGAAGGCAAGCACGACGACCTGCCTGAACAGGCTTTTTATATGACCGGAACCATCGATGATGTACTCAGACAGGCCAGGGAGATGGATGCTGACTCTGAAGTAACCGCAGGCAATGAGGAGCCAGTCGATGAGTTCGCTGGATGAACAGGAGAAAAAGTTAAAAGTTGAAGTCCTGAGCCTGGGTTCGGGGGGAATGACTCTGGATAACATCAGCTCATTGCAAGTGCTGCTGGCAGATGGCTCCTGGTTGGGTATCCGCCCGGGTCACGCGCCGCTGGTAACGGCAACCGGAGATGGTGAGCTGAGATACAGGCAGGATGACAGGGAACAAACCGTTCAGGTCAAGGGTGGCATTCTCACCCTGGCGAATGACCTGGTAAGCATTTTAACAACACACTAAGGGCAGCATGACAGACCAGCACCACCAGGATCAAAACCCTCAGCCTGATGATCAGGAAAACACTGAAGGAATCTCGATCAGACGGCCCAAACTTTTCAGCTCGCGTGACATGCGTGCGAGCGCGATTGGCTGGGAAATCGCGATACCAATCGTTGCCGGGCCATTATTCGGATTTTTGCTCGACAGGCGTCTGGACAGCGGTGTGCAGTGGACGCTGATCCTGCTCGGGATCGGGTTGATTTCTGCGGTCGCATCGGTGCTGAAGTACCTTAACTATGAACTCTATTTAATGAACAAAGAGATTAAAGAAGCTGAAGACCAAGGAATTAAACGAGTGTGGCGTGATTACGACGATGAAGAGTGAGGTAAATCTACTCTGGGTGATCCTGTGGATGGGAGTATCTGTGGGGTGGTCGGTGTTCTCTTTTCATTGGCTCAGGAAAACAGTGGAGGCACTGCGACCTTCGCAGGCCGATCCGAAAACTCAGTTGGGTGGGCTGATTGTCCGCCGGCTGAGTCTTATTCTTGTAGTTGCGCTGCTCTTCTTTCTGGCACTCAAGACTGAACCGGTAGCCGCGATTCCCATGGCGATTACACTGACTGCTGCTACCTGGGTTCAAGTGGTGGTCTATAATGTGAAGTTGAATAAACAAGCGGCAGAACCAAAGGAGAAGCATATTGGAAGTAATTAATCACCCGATCGTCTTCACCCTCTTTGGGATTATTCCCGTTCGGGATACCGTGGTTTACACCTGGATAACGATGGCGGGGATCATCGCGCTGGTGTTGATCCTCAAACTGTTGAAACCAAACTTGCTGGAGTATATCCTCGAGGCTATCATCAGCATTCTGGATGACGCCATGGACGTTGATGATCTGCATCCTTACATTCCCCTTTTGGGAAGTTTATTGATTTTCACATTCACAGCAAACCTGATTTCGATTTTTCCACAAATGAAGTCGCCAACTGCCGATATCAACACAACCATCGCACTTTCCTTGATCGTGGTGTTCTCAGTTCATATCTATGGCATGATGGTGAAAGGCGTTTGGCCTTATCTTAAGGACTTTGCCAGCCCAATTTTCTTGTTGCCCGTTGAGCTGATTGGTCAGGTCAGCCGCACGCTTTCACTGGCAATGCGATTGTTTGGAAATGTCCTCAGTGGCGACCTGATTGTCGCGATAGTTTTTTCGATCATTCCTTATTTACTGCCCATCGCGATGACTGCCATCTCGATGGTTTCTGGTATTTTACAAGCCTACGTTCTGACCACCCTGGCGGCTTTGTTTATCTCTTCTGCAGTCGAGATAAACATTGAAGACATGAAAGTGAAAGAAAAAGGTAAAAAAAGAGCCAGTATCAAAGAGATATATAACAAAATTAGAAAGGAAAAGGCTAATGGAGAATCTAAGTCCTGAAGTTCTTATCATCATCGTCACAACAATCGTTTGTGGGTTGGCAATTGTGATCGGAACTATGATACCCACCTGGGTGGAGGGTTTATCCGCCATAAAAGCAATCGAAGGAATGGCGCGCCAACCAGATGCAGCACCTCAACTGCGTACTGCAATGATCATCTCGCTGGCATTGCTCGAAACAGCGTCCATTTACGTTTTGCTGGTCGTTCTGATACTTTTATTTGCGAATCCACTGATCACTCGTTTCTTTGGGGGATAAGCCATGCTCGATTTGGACCTAAGCACCATCATCTGGGAGATTGTAAACTTCCTGGTTCTGACGGTGGTCCTCTACTATCTGGTTTTTAAGCCTATGACCAAACGGGCTGAAGAACGAGCCAAGGAAAAGGCAGCCACCCGGGCAGCTCTGCAGGCAAATAACGAAGCGGCCGCGCTTAGATTGGCTGAACTGGAAGAACGCCTCTTAAACCTGGATGAGGAAATTGAACAGATTACTGATGAGGCGTATAAGAATAGCCAGATCCAGCAGCGCGATCTGCTCTTAGCTACCCAGGAAGAGGCTAACCAGATTATGTTGAACGCGGTGAGCGAAGCCCGTAAGGAACAAGAAGTCGATATCAAGCGCTCCCAATCGGGCCTGGCGGAAACCGTGATCAGCATTGCCAATGATGCCTTGCAAGAGGTAACACCCTCAAAAACTCATGAGGAGCTTGTCAATGAAATGAGCAGCACTATCTGGAACATGGGTAAGACGGATATGCGCATGGTTCAAAACATCCGTGACTCTTTGGTAGATCGTATTCCCAAGGTTGAAATATCTGTTCCTCACGAGTTAACCACTGAACAGCACATGAAACTGTTAAACACCTTTAATGCCCTGGCAGACAAGGAAGTAGAACTCGAAATTAACATACAACCAGCATTGGTGGGAGGGATCAAAGCCCGAATTGGAGATATCGTCTTGGATAATACCATCGGCACGCATTTGAACTCTCTTCGCGATGAAATTAACCAAAAACTGGAAACTCTGGCGGCGCCTCGAAATGACTGATGTAGACCTCGCTGCTCAAACCAGGCTGTCTGAACTCACTGAACGTCTACGGGAAAACGATCCGCTCTCTATCGACAGCTCCCTATTTATCGAGCAGGTAAAGGCAGATGTCCGTGAACGAATTGAGCCTAAACCAGAGAGCCTGAGGACGGAATTTGTTGTCAAAGAGCTGCGCTCAGTCAGCCGTGAGCATAAGCACCGTGTTTCTATCAGAAGTGTCGGCACGGTACAACACATCGGTAACGGCATCGCCACCCTGAGTGGCCTACCAATGGTGCGCCTGGAAGAGTTGGTGACCTTTCCCAACGGTGTGCAGGGCATGGTACTTAATCTGGACCGCAATCATGTTGACGTAATTTTGCTAGGCCCTGATACTGGCATCAGAGGCGGCGACCTGGCAGAAGCAACTGGCCGGCGCCTGAGCATCCCGGTGGGGATGCCCTTTTTAGGAAGAGTTGTTGACTCCCTTGGTCGTCCACTGGACGAGAACCGTCAGGTGGTCCCATCGGAGTTCCGCTATGTTGAACGAATTGCGCCGGGGGTAATCGAAAGAGCGCCTGTGGATGCGCCTCTCTACACCGGCACAAAAATTATTGACGCGCTGTTACCCTTAGGGCGTGGTCAGCGCGAGTTGATCATCGGTGACCGGCAGGTCGGCAAAACCACCCTGGCCATTGACGCGATTTTGAGTCAGAAGGGAACTGACGTCAAATGCATTTATGTCTCCATCGGTCAGAAAAAAACCTCGGTCTTGAGCGCGGTAGAATCGCTCGAGGCGGCTGGGGTTATGAGCCAAACCACCGTGATGGTCTCCAGCCCGGACGACCCGCCCGCTTTACGCTATCTGGCGCCTTATGCCGGTGTAACCATGGCTGAGTTTTACCTGGATCTGGGCATGGATGTTTTGATTGTGTATGACGATCTCTCAAAACACGCAGACACCTATCGTGAGATGAGCCTTCTTTTACGCCGGCCACCCGGGCGTGAAGCTTATCCGGGCGATATTTTTTATTTGCACTCGCGGCTTCTGGAAAGAGCCTGCCGACTGAACGAAGAAAATGGGGGTGGATCCATTACGGCACTGCCCATCGTAACGACGCAGCGCGGCGATATTTCCAGTTATATCGTAACAAATCTGATTTCCATCACCGATGGTCAGATCGTTTTGGATGCAGACGCGTTCAATAAGGGCATTAAACCCGCTATCAACATTGGTAGTTCCGTTTCGCGGGTTGGCTCGGCTGCCCAGGAACCAGCAATGAAAGCTGTGGCAGGTGAGCTGAAGCTGGAGTTGAGCCAGTATGAAGAAGTGGCGCGTTTTGCCCGTTTTGGTACCGAAGTAAATGAGGCCACCAAGCGACAGATCGAGCGCGGTCAGCGCCTTGAAGCCCTCCTGGGGCAGGGCCCGCATGAGCCGATCAAGATGGAGGATCAGGTGGTCATCTTTTATGCGCTGACACGTGGCTTTATGGACGGGATCAAACCGAAAGACGTTCCGCAGTTTTCAAAAGAGTTGATCAGCCATATACACCGCCATGCCGCGCAGCCGCTTGATCAGATCAGATATCAACGCGCGCTCACTCAGGAAATTGAACAAGAACTCAGACGGGAATTTGGAGAGTTTATCTCCCATTGGGAGAAGAAAGTGAAACGAAAATCATGAAAATGGTCATGGCTGTTGTTCCACGAAAATGTGTAGATGAAGTATTACTGACCCTGATCAACGCTGGTTTTACAGCTACCTACTCCGAAACCCGGGGAGGCATGCTGCGCCAGTCTCAGATGACACTTTTTATCGCTGTGCGCACCAGCGAACTTGAAAAAGTGTTGGATATTATCAGTGCCGGTTGCTCTGGCGAAACGGTTATCCACCGCGGCTTTGGCCTTGCTGCGGTTGACGAGGATAGTGAGCCGCATTTCTCTAACGAAGGCAAAAAGCTCGGCAAAAGCGGAGCGGTGGTCTTTATCTGGACGCTCGACCGCTTCGAACTGCCCTAAAAGGACCCGATGGCTGAAGGCAAAGAACGCGCTCAATCACGCCTGGAAAACCTGCAGGCAATAGAGCCCCTGTTGTCGTCTCTGCGGGTGCTCTCTCTGAGCACGATGCAAATGGCGATGAATCGCCAAAAAATGTTAGACCAATACGCCGGGAGGTTCAATGCGGTCGCTGCCCAGGTGAGGCGCATGGTACCTCGTGAAAAACAAATCGTGGTGCAGGAAAAAACTGTGGATTTTAAACCCATTGAACAGAAACAGGTACTGGCGGTGATTGGCAGCACGCGTGGAATTGTTGGGCAGTATAACAAAAATCTCGCCCATCTGGCCAGAGAATTCATTGATAATAATCCAGCAGAGCCGACCGAAGTCATTGCCTTTGGCAGGCGTATCCACCCCATTTTGCGCCAGCAGGGCGTCACTTTTTCTCCGAGAGAAAACCTCAGTTCTGGTTCGCTGCCTGATTACGACGTGGCTGCTCAACTGATTCGGGAGTGGAACCGGGGGCTTGAAGAGGGCACCCTCAAACGGGTGACGATTTTATCGTACAAACGCATCGGTGCCAACAACAACTATCAGCCGATTTCGACTGAGTTGCTACCGCGCAAAATGGATGACTTCCTCGACCCTGAGGAAGAAGAGGAAGAGGTCCCGTTCCCGGAGCCAATCGTTGAGGGCGACCCTGAGTTGATCTTTGAAAAAATCGACAGCCACATTATCGCCATCCAGTTTTATCGCCTGATACTGGACACTGTCGCGGCTGAAAACCTGTTTCGTTTCAGGTTGTTGGAAGAAGCCAAGGAAAACACCTCTAACCTGCTGGAAGAACTTACGCTGGAGGTCCAGGCCAACCGGCGCAAGGAAATCACCCAACAACTGCAGGAACTTCTGGTCGGCTCGGGCATGCTTGCCCAGCGATAGAGCTACAAACAAGCTTAGGAAAAAACACACCCTCCAGCCCGCCTTCACCCCTCTTTCAGTCTCAGCGGTCCGTAGCGGGTTTTGTCTCTCAGAGCCAGGACCCTTGCTTCAAGCTCCACACTGGTCTTGTTATGCACGCGATGTGGCGCTTTTGAT
>CAZHXQ010000085.1:0-7710 GCA_964536465.1 uncultured Anaerolineaceae bacterium | reverse complement strand
CTCATAGCCAAATTACAATGAGAATGGATGAGCGCGAGGCAGTCCTCTTTCATTGCCCCCGAACACCCCGACCTTTTATACATTTTTTATTAGAATCACTTCTTTAAAAGCCTACCTTGGGAATTCTGGTTGGTGTTCTGTTATAATCCCAAGCCTACTTAGTTTGAGATGATGGAGAACAAATAATGGATACTATCCAGAACGACACTGTTGTACAGATTGCTTATACCCTTACCGTAGACGGTGAGGTACTCGAGTCTAACCAAATGGAATACCTGCACGGTCATGCCAACATTATTCCTGGGTTAGAAAAAGAATTATCTGGTCTGAATAAGGGCGAAAAGAAGCACGTTCATGTCAAGGCCGCTGACGCTTATGGTGAGTTTGATCAAAGCATGGTTATCAACGTCAACCGCGAGTCCTTCCCAGAAGATTTTGAGATTCGGTTGGGTGAACCCATGAGCCTGCGCGATGGCACCGGCCACGTCTTTCAGGCTGTGGCAACCGCACTGAGCGACGAAACCGTCGAGTTAGACATGAATCATCCGATGGCTGGCAAGGACCTGGATTTTCAGGTCGCGATTCTGTCGATCAGACCGGCATCTGAAGAAGAAGTCGCTCATGGACACCTGCACGACACTGGCGGCTGTGCAGGTTGTTCCTCCGGTGACTGCGGCGATGGTTGTGACCCCAGCTGCTGCTGACCTACGCTAAACTAAATACGGATAGCGACAATGCTATCCGTATTTTCTTTTAATCAAAGTTATTAGCGGGTGTTTCTCCTGGCAATGGTTACCAGGTTGGAGACAGCCGCAAAGAATATGCCTGAGATTGGCCAGACAATCCACGAAATCGCCCAGGCGCCACCCAAGAAGCTCCAGGTCAAGTAACCACCCAACACGATCAACCAGTAGAGCCCGGCGATGGGTTCCATGATGTCATTGCTTGCTTTGTTCCTGCGGGAATAATCACCCTCATTGAGAAGTTTGTCGTAAGCGCCCATTTTGCTGCCAGAAGTGATGAACAAGGCAGTGGCGATGGCGACCATCGCGATCAGATTGGCTACCAACAACAGCAGCAGGAACTCCCCGCCAACTTCGAGGATCGCTGTGGTTACCATGGCAACGACACCCAGAAGGATCAGAAAAACCCCTGTGGCAATCCTGCGACCAAAGATGGGTAGGTATTCATCTTTGAGCAGTTTCACCCGATTGTGCAGATAAGGGTCAGTGTTGACCACTTTTTTCTCGAGGTCCTCGTATTTACCCGATTTGATCCCGGCCATAATGAACATATAGACAGCCACAGCCACCAGCAGCAGCAGGCCACCTATGCCAATCGCCTGGGCAACCTTTTCAGGAAGATAGCCAAATTCAGACACAGCCTGTAGTGACATCAGCAGAACTACTCCCCCAAGGATTAAGCCCACACCGCCGGCAACTTGTTTGCTGGCTGCCTGAGAATTTTCCAGGTAGCGTTCTACTTCCTCGTCGCTCATGCTGATGTAACTCGGCTCAGCTTCAAGCGCGCTAACTTCACGGCTAATGCCAAGTTCTCCGGCAAGTTCAGCCAGATTGCCAAACTCAGCGATCACCTGACCGACGGCTTCGTTATCCGTGCGGCCTTCACCGCGCAGTTGATTATATTTGTCTTCCATCATCTGTAAAAGTTCTTCTTTTGCGCGCATAACTTCGGGAGACTTTGGCAGATGGAGAAACATGTTTTCAAGGTAAGATTTTATAGCGTCCATTTTTTGTTCCTATTTGTGAATAAATTTTTCTACGATTTCTTTAGTCAATACCCACTCATCGATCTTCTCCCGATAAAAGGCTCTACCCGCATCGGTGAGACGATAGTAGGTGCGGCGCTTTCCGCCGCTCTCGGTGCCATAGAATGAGGTTAGCAGACCATTCTTTTCCATTCGATTGAACGCCGAATAGAGAGTGGTCTCCTTCATGACGAACTTCTCGTCGCTGGTAGCTCGGATTCTCCTGGAGATTTCGTAACCATAATTTGGCTCGTCCAACAGGAGCGATATGATGATCATATCCGTATACCCTCTGAGTACATCGCTGCTTAACATTTTGTCTTCCTGCAAATTTGTATTACGTCTGACGTAATATTACTATACCAGACGTAGTACGTCATGTCAAGTAGTTTAGACGTAGTTAATCATAGATTTTGGACGAGTAAAGAGAACCTATTGTAGAAGGTTATTTAATTTTCCTCAGAGCGCATTGACAAAATAGAGAGCGGCTCAGCCTGATCATTTACCTCGATATGAGCTGCTGTTACCTATTTCTGGCTTGCCAACCGCGAGATTTCCACGATGACCCGAGTGGCAAGTTTTAGTTCATCCACGGAAAGATACTCGAAACGTCCGTGGTAATTATAGCCACCGGTAAAAAGGTTTGGCGTTGGTAAGCCCATAAACGACAGCCGGCTGCCATCCGTACCGCCGCGCACAGGTACATCCACAGGTTCTACGCCTGCGGCGCGATAGGCATTTCTTGCCAAATCAAGGATGTGAGGATGAGAAGCCACTTTTTCGAACATGTTGTAGTACTGATCTTTCAGATCCAATTCTAACGTGCCATAGCCATAACGCTGATTAATAAATTCGGCAGACTGCCGCAGGATGGTTTTCTTGTCTTCGAAGGATTGCCTGGCATGATCGCGGATGATGTATTCCATGCTGGCCTGGTCGGCTTCACCGCTTAAGGAAACCAGGTGGATGAAACCCTCACGCTTTTCGGTGTGTTCAGGTCGGTCGAAAACCGGCAAGAGGTTGTGAAAATCAATAGCGACCTGGAGAGCGTTGATCAGTTTGCGCTTGGCATCACCAGGATGAACGCTCTTTCCGCGTATAGCGACCACGGCTCCGGCCGCGTTGAAGTTTTCATAAGAAAACTCACCTGCCGGACCACCATCAACTGTAAAGGCAAAATCGGCTCCAAATGCGGGGACATCGAAATGATCTACCCCCGCGCCGACCTCTTCATCGGGGGTGAAGCCAATCCTGAGCTTGCCATGGGGGATCTCGGGGTGGGCAATAAGGGTCGCCATCGCGCTCATTATCGCGGCGATGCCGGCTTTATCATCCGCGCCCAGCAGCGTGGTGCCATCGGTGACAACCAGGGTCTGACCGAGATGATTGAGCAGGTCAGGGAATTCAGAAGGGCTGAGCAGGATGCCTTCGCTGAGGGTTATGTCGCCGCCGTCATAATTTTCAACCAGGCGTGGTTTAACATCCTTGCCTGATGCGGCTGGGCTGGTATCCATGTGGGCGATGAAACCGATGGTGGGCGTGGGCTGGCTGACGTTGGATGGCAGTGTCGCGGTGACGTAGCCAAATTCGTCCAGTTTGACCTCCTGCAAGCCTAATTCGCGCAGCTCCTCCACTAACAGGCGGGCGAGATCCAACTGTTTTGAGGTGCTTGGATAGGTTTGGGAATGATGGGCCGATTGGGTGTCAATTTTTACGTAGCGCAAGAAGCGGTCAAGAACGTCAGTCATGTTTCCTCCGGTTTGGTTTGTTTCATTTTATCACCAGCAACCGTGGGCACAGCAATTTGGGTTAAACTTATGGCGGTATGAAAGACAAACAGTCGTTGAGCAAACCGGTGATTATCCTCGCCCTGCTTGTACTGGTGGTGGTCTTGTTATTTTCGCGCTTCAACCAGGTAAATGCTCCTGGTGAGGTCATGACTGCCACTCCGCTCGAGTTGGGGGATTACGGCAGTTACCAGGTGCTGAATCGCTACCCACACGACCCAAATTGTTATACCCAGGGGTTGATTTATCGCGCTGGTTTCTTCTATGAGAGCTGCGGAATGTACGGCAACAGCGCTCTGCGCAAGGTTGACCCGCTAAGCGGTGAGGTTGTACAGGAGGTTCAGCTCGAAGAGCAGTACTTTGCGGAAGGGTTGGTCGAACTGGATGGCCTGCTCTATCAACTGACCTGGCAGGAAAACGTAGCCTTCATTTATGACCTCGAAAGCTTTGAACGGATTGGACAGTTTTCATACAGCATGCAGGGCTGGGGGCTTACCAGCGATGGCACAGCCCTGATCCTTTCGGATGGCAGCAACAAACTCTTCTGGCTTGACCCGAGCAGCGGATTCCTGCTGAGAGAAACTCACGTCAACTGGCAGGGTCATCCGATTGAATACCTTAACGAACTGGAGTATGTCAACGGGAAGATTTATGCCAATATTTATCTTTCAGACCAGATTGCGATGATCGATCCTGAGACCGGTTTGATTTTGACTATGCTGGATATGCGTGGTCTGCGCCCGGAAGAAAACCTGGACGACTCGGGGGAGGTTTTGAATGGAATCGCCTACGATGCAGAAAACCAACGCTTATTTGTGACCGGAAAAAATTGGCGTTGGCTTTACGAGGTCGACTTGGTTCCGGGCAGTCAGCCAGAGCTGCCAACCGAAACGCCTCTGCCCTCCGCTACAGCGCCATTACCTGTCGACTCAAGACCTTGAAGCGGGCTTCTATCAGACCAGGCAGGCACTCTAACAGGTAAAATGGCCCGCTACCCTCGATGCAAAACGAGGCACTGACGACTCCCGACAGGGCCGCCTGAACCACATCATACTCTTTGCGATATCCAGCCAAAAAGCCAGCATCAAAGGCGTCCAGCATGCCGGTGGGGTCTGTGGGCTTGCCCGCATAAGCGGGCAGGATCCAGCGTTGACGTTTAAGGCGTGAGTAGAGCAAGAGCGTGCCGTCCTGCGCATTGATCAGGATGTATTCTGGCCCATAATCTGCCAGAATGCTGGCAATTTCCCACAGATCAGCGCTTCTGCCCTGGAACAACTTGAGCGCCTGGGTATCCGTCATCATGAAGGCTGTCACCTCTGCAATCAGCGCGCGAATCTCTTCCCAGAAGATGGGGTCCATGTAGCAGCTGCAGGCGCGCATGGTCAGCGTTTGAACCATTCCGCCTTTGAGCAGGGAAGGCAAAATTTTGTGGGAGATGAAGTCGATCGGGCATATGTGGCCAGCAGGGACATCCAGTATGGCTGATGCAATATCAGTGACGCGGACACTATCAGGGCGATATTCGCTTTTGCTGCAGTGTCGGGGAATGGTGGGTGAATAACTGAGCAGTTCCTGTGGAAAGGGAAGCTGTTTTTCTGCAAACCAGGAGATTGGATTTTCGTATTGTGGCTGCAGCGCTTCGTTGTAGGCGATGAAAAAGCGATCGTCTATGGGTTCACTGGCCTGGCGAATCGCGCTGATATCGGCTCCAGCAAGATCATAGCGTTCGAGCCAGTCTGCAGGGTAGTCCTCATTAACGCGTGAAACCAGGGCGGGATGTCCTCCCCATAAAATGTATGACGTGGCGGCATAGCCCAGATTACCACCAGGCTGGTTAAGGTAGGGCGCAGCCTGGGCTGGCAGCAGAAATTCTCTGCGTAAGCGCCCTATCAAAATGGCATCGGGTTTGGGGTCGTCTGGTTCGTTCAATTAATCTTCTTCCGCAGAAGCCACCATCTGCGAGACAATTTGGCGGTATTTTTCCAGGTCAGGGGTGGGCGCTGGAAATTCCATCTTCATATCTACCAACGCGTCCCTCACGATTGCAGCAACCAGCAAATTTCGATACCATTTTTTATTACTGGGAATGACATACCATGGGGCCCACCTGGTGCTGGTTTTGTTTAACATGTCTTCGTAAGCCTGCATGTAATCGTCCCAGAGCTTGCGATCATCGAGATCGCCTGGGTTAAACTTCCAGTGCTTGTCTGGTTCCTCGAGACGGTCCAGGAAGCGTTCGGCTTGTTCTTCAAGGTTGATATTCAAGTAGAACTTCAGGATAACCGTGCCTTCGTCGACAAGCAGACGCTCAAATTCATTAATATGATGGTAGCGCTTTGACCATACCTCTTCCGGCATCAGGTTAAGCACACGCACAGCCAACACATCTTCGTATTGCGAGCGGTTGAAGATGACGATTTCGCCTTTTTTGGGCGTCTGTTGGTGGATGCGCCAGAGGTAATCGTGGGCGAGTTCGAGCGTTGAAGGAACTTTGAATGGTGCCACGCGCACACCCTGAGGGTTGATGCCTTCAAATACTTTTCGAATCACGCCGTCTTTTCCACCTGTGTCCATTGCTTGTAGAATGACGAGGAGACGCTGCCTGCCTTCTGCAAAGAGGAGTTCCTGCAGATCTTCAATTTCCCGGTTTATCTTGAGAAAGGCTTTCTCGCCTTCTTTTTTTTTGCCGTCAAACTCGCTGGTGTCGTTGGGGTCAAAATCTTGCAGTTTGATGTTTTTATCCGGTTTAACCAGGTACTTTTTGTACTTCATATCATTCTCCTTTCAAATGGGTGCTGTAATTATAGTGGCTTTGAGTAATCCCTGAAGGTCATTTCGTGGTCGACACAGGAGTTCGCGGGCAGCAATACGCCAATATGGGGAACGAAAACACCCCACCGCATGCGGTGGGGTGTTCCTAAAGGAGAATCTAGGGTGCGAAGCTTTTAGCTATTCGCTGTCAATAACCTTCTTTGGGTTGATGGAGATCTTTTTAGGCTGGGTCTCCGGTTTCTTGGGCAAATGCACGACAAGTATGCCGTTATCGGTATCCGCCGAAATGTTCTCTGCGTCGATCACACCGGGCATGGTGATGCTGCGAGAGAAGGAGCCAAAACTCCGTTCACGAATATGGTATTTGCCCTCTTCAGCGTTTTCGTTGTCTTCTTTGACTTCACCCTTAATTGACAGGGTGTTGTCATCATAGGTGATTTCGATATTCTCGGGATCAAAACCAGCCACACTGGCTTTTACGACAAACTCGGTGTCGCTCTCAATAACATCCAGCGGGAAGCCGGAAGGCAGCGGTTCAGATTCCAACTCAAAGAATCTGTTCAACGCTCTGTCCAAATTGTACTGTTGTCTCCAATAAGGAGATCGTCTGATCATGTATGCCATAGTTACCTCCAATTCTCTACTATGTTGATACTTTAACCATAGGATGCAAATGTAAGAGATACATCATAAAAATGTAGATGATTCGTAAAATTATGAAGTTGTCAGAAAAGGGTCGGGGAAAACGGATTAGTCAGGCGCGCAGTGCCATAATGGCGGGTGCCAGGGCTTCCAATTCTGGTTGGCGCGTTCCGAGCGCTGATGCGCTGATTTTTGGCAACTGACCGATGCCAAGCCCAGTTGAGCTGGCTATGGCTTCTTGCATCGGTTCCAGCCAGAGGTCGCCCAGCAAGTGAAAAGGGCTGCCGACAATAAAATTGTCTGGTTTCAGCAGGTGGATCAGGGCTTCAAGCGACTGTCCAAAGGCGGCGGCGGCTTCATTCACCACTTCAAGCCCATAGGGGTCTTCTGAAAGCGCACTATCGATGATGTCGTTTGGCGAGGCGTCCTCATCCCAATGGTTGGGATGACGCAGCTGCGCCAACTTGAGCAAGCCGGCTGCGCTGGCGACCTCGTTGAGATAAACTGCCTGGTCGGCTTCACCCCAATCAGCATCCCGCAACCGCAGGTTCCCGAGCGCGCCAGAAAAACCGCCCGAGCTGGAATAAAGCTCACCGTGTGAATAAATGGCGACCCTGATGCGGGGGTGAAAGCTGACGTAAACAGTTTGATCTAACGCGGAAGTAGAACCAAAAAGAATTTCTGCCAAAAGCCCTGCGTTGGCTTTACTTTCCGCGTAGACCGGCAGGTTGAAGCGCAAAC
>CAZHXQ010000084.1:0-7987 GCA_964536465.1 uncultured Anaerolineaceae bacterium | reverse complement strand
GCTCTTGCAGCCCCGCCAGATTGGTACCCACCCAACTATTAATGGAAGAGGGAATCTTATCTGATGTGTACAATTGACACAGGTTCTGGTGCTCTCCCTGCCAGGAGACCAACGCCAGCTCAAACTTGCGCCCAAAGACCAGACCATCTGGTCCGGGTCGGTACAGTTCACCCACCGGCAGGGGCTGAATCTCAACCCCAACCGCACAGCCAGCCAGCTGTTGAGCGATCAGCCTGGCGATGTTCTGATCCAGTTGACTCTGCCCGGTCAGCAGCTCCAACCGCAATTGGGTGCCACTCAAAACGTTTTCGACATTTCGAGCCAGCCTCACATCTCCCTCTGTCTCCGCATCAATCACCCACCCAATCTCATCCAGCGCCAGGTTGCCATCCACAGCAGCGCTTGCCTGCAGATCGGCTGGCAACTCCATGCCTTCAGGCAGGCGCTCGGTCAGATATTCTCTCAGCAGTGCTGCCGGGTCTATACAGGCAGCCAATGCCTGCCTGGTGGCCAGGGCGCCTAAAATGTCCTGCCTCTCGTTCGTCCAGGCGTTGTAAAAGCCCTGATCATACTCTGCTGGCGTGATCCCAAAAACCAGCTGCTGCACCGGCTCCCAGTTTTCACCCACAAGCGTGCTCGCAGCCGACAAGCTTTCCAGCTGGCTTTTCTCCAGCCCCTCAAGCTGATAAGTCTTGTCCAGGATGTCACACTGCCCGGATGCCAGTTTCTGCAGCGCCGACTCTAAATCGGGTTCGATCTGAAAAACCAATTGGTCATAAGCAGGCAGTCCCTGCTCTTTCAATACAAAGTGAGGGTTTTTCTCCAAAACAATCTGACTGCCGACTTCCCAATTGATCAGACGGTAGGCGCCCCAACCCAGTGGAAACTGGCTTGTCTCAGCCGCGCCGAGTAATTGCGTGTCAGAAAACTCCCCGATCTGGTGGCTGGGCAGCGGCGCCCACAAGATGTCCTTCAAATCCCGCGGGACAAAACCCGGAATGCCCTTCCAAACCAATGTCTGCTCGTCGCTGCTGACAAAGCTGGCGGTGCGGTCTATTGCCCATTTGTAATGACCCA
The DNA here is from genome assembly GCA_964536465.1 of uncultured Anaerolineaceae bacterium. Classification (GTDB taxonomy): domain Bacteria; phylum Chloroflexota; class Anaerolineae; order Anaerolineales; family Anaerolineaceae; genus Mesolinea. The sequence continues at coordinate 6,910 of CAZHXQ010000084.1, read as the reverse complement.
GGCTGCTTTTTTCAGCCAGGTGATACGAGAAAACAAAGTCTTCCGCGTCCAGCGCCTCACCATCAGACCACTTCAGATCTGGCAACAGCCTGAAGGTCACCGTGAACTGGTTCATGTGATAATCTTGTTCGTGGTTCCACACCACGGGGTTCTCAACAGAATAATTGATGGCGTGTTCAATTTGACTCCCTTCTGAAAGGTAGACCACATTGCCGCTGGCATCCAACACAGGTTGACCGACTTTGACAGGAACCGCTTCGAGCAGGATGCCGCCATTTTCCTGGCTGGGGATGTTCTCAAAAAAAAGGCTCTCTTGGGTGCCTCGATCGGTCGCCAGAAGGTCAAGGTAAATTGCCGCAAATACGCTTTGTTTGGCCATACCCTCATAACCATCATACCGATACAACCCAGCCGGTTCTTCGGCCATGCAGACGCTCAGCACCAAAGGCGGAACTTCAGTGGCGGTAGGGGTCGGAGCATAAGTGGGCGCATCGAGAGTGACGTCCTGATTCGCTAAAGGTGTTACTGCTGGTTGGTTTGTATTGCAGGCAGCCAGTATCAGGCTGATAGTTAACAAAATAAGGGTTACCCGTGATTTATTCATTCTTCCTCCTCCTGATCATCGCTGCCAAAACGCAGCCTCAGGTAAGAGTCATACCTGCCAGGATCGATTTTTCCCTCTGCTGCTGCCTTACGGACAGCGCACCCGGGTTCGTGCGAATGGCTGCAGTCATTAAACTGACACTCGGGAACCAGTGGGGCAATTTCTATGAAATAGGCGTCTAATTCTTCCTCTTCAATGTCCCAGAGCGCCAGCGTGCGCAGCCCCGGTACGTCTGCGATATAGCCGCCTTCCGGCAGGTCAAACAATTGCCGCACTTGCGTGGTGTGGCGCCCTTTTCCCTTGCCTGTACCCTCGCTGACCGCGGCGGTTTCTAACTTGACGCCTGGCAAAATGCGGTTGATCAGGCTCGTTTTTCCGACGCCCGAGGGCCCTGCCAAAGTGGTCAGTTTACCTGCCAGATATGCCCGCATCTCCTCCAGCCCTTCGCCTGTTTCAGCGGAAGCGTACACCACCCCATAGCCAATGTCTTCGTAGGGCGAAAATATTTCCCGGGCTTTTTCGACCCCGCATAAATCGATTTTATTGACCACGATCACAGCTGGAATATGAGCCCGCTCGGTTATCACCAAAAAGCGGTCGAGCATCCTCGTGCTGGGTTCTGGTCTGGCGCAGGCAAAAACCAGCATCGCCAAATCGGGGTTGGCGATCAGAATTTGTTGATATTCATAGTTGACACCCGTTAACATGCGGGAGAAAACACTTTTACGAGGCAAAACTTCTTCGATGCTGCCGGTCATATCTGGCATAGGTTCGATCATTACCTGGTCGCCAACCGCTACAAGATCCCCCCTGGACCTGCCTTTGCGCAAGCGCCCGCGCAGCCGGCAGCGATAATCACCCGCGTCTGTGCGCACATCGAGATAGCCCGCCTGAGAACGGATCACCAAACCCTGGAGCAGGTCAGACATGCATCCTTTGGTTGTGCTTGTAAAGCGCCGTCATCTCATTCCTCTTCGGGTTGGGCAGGCACGTAAGGGCGCGCTTCCCACGGCATCAGTCCCCCGGCATTTTCCATGTTGGTGAAGTACAGTGAGACAATCCGCCTGAAGAGCGGCGTCGCCATCTCCGAACCTTCACCTGCGTTTTCGAGGATGATCGCGATAGCGATGTCTGGTTTATCGGGGTTTTCCTCGAAGGTATATCCTGCAAACCAGGCATGTGCTGTGCCAAGCGGGTTTTCCGCCGTACCGGTTTTCCCAGCCACGTTAAATGGAAAGGTATTTGAAAACTGGAAGTTGGCCGTACCGCTGGGGTTGCGAATCACCATCACCATCGCTTCCTGGATTGCCCGGAGGTTCTCGGGTGTGACCGGTAGTTTCCCAATCTCTTTGGGTTCAAATGCGTAAACTGGCGTTTGACCTGTCAGACCAATCCGCTCTACCACCGTTGGCTGGTGGAGTGTGCCGCCGTTGCCGATTGCTGCAATGAAATTCGCGACCTGCAGAGGGCTGTTTTGCAGCGTGCTCTGCCCAATCGCCATCTGTACATACTCATTGACGTCGGTCGGGTTCATATTCAGGTTGCCTTCAAACTCAGGTATCTCAATCCCTGTCGGCTTTCCGAGTCCAAACCCGGCGGCCACGTCTGGGATGGCAGTTCGATAACCGTCATTCCAAAGGGTGTAGGCGATGTGCCAGAACCAGGGGTTGCATGACCGCATCAAACCTTGCTGCAAGGTCAACAAACCTGATGCCCCGAAACCCTTATCATAAGTCCAGTCCTTGCCCACCCAGCCATCTAGCTCATACCAGAGGCTGTCGCAAAAATAGGGATAATCTTTGGTAAACACGCCCGTTTCCAGCGCGGCTGCCATGGTCACAATCTTAAATACAGACCCGGAAGGGTATACACCCTGAGCCGCCCGGTTATACATCGGATTAAACGGATTCTGCGTGACTTCCGCGATGGAATAAGCGGTGTAGAAAGGACCCACAAATACGTTGGGATCAAAGCCGGGGTTTGACACCATGGCGATGATCTTGCCAGTATCCCGCTCCATGACAACAATCGCGCCGACGTTATTTCCCATGCTCTGCTGCAGCCAGTATTGCAGCTGGCTGTCGATGGTGGTGTAGATTGACTGGGCTGGTTTTGCATCCGAACTGGCGATTTTGGTCAGAACCTGACCCTGCAGATCCTTAACATACAGGTCCGCGCCGTGTGTTCCGGCAAGATACTCTTCACCCCAGGCTTCCAAACCGGCATAACCGATTTTTTCGTCTCCGGTATAGCCCAGGCGTTGATAATATTCCAGATTTTCCACCGGCACATTCAAAACATAACCGGTGACATGAGGGGCAATGCCGCCATCATGGTAAAAACGTGCTCTGAAACTCTCCAATGAGATTCCAGGAAAAGCAGTCAGACGGTTATAATACTGCTCAGCAGTTTCTGCTGTGATATCACCAATGATGGCATATTGGTAACCAGCACGGTCAGCGTATTCCTCCCGGATGCTGTCTTCCGTGCGCATCAAAATTTCAGCCAAAAGGGCGACCATGTCCCCTTCTGTCTCCTTATCGATTTCGCCGGGGGTCACTGTAATTGTAACCACGTCTTCATACGATACCAGCGGATAATTATTCGAAGTGTCCGCGGCGTAGATATTTCCTCTTGCCGGCACCTCAATCACCAGTTCGAGGTAGTTGCCCCCAGCCAATTCAGGCAGCATCATGCCGCTATCCCACTGCACATGCCACCAGCCATCTTCCAGGATCATATTCATGATGGTCTGCCGGCTGATAGTGCCCATTAAGGCAGTTTCATACTCGATCTGATAACTGACCTGCGCGGTGGTGATATTCAACATGCTCGATAGAACCTCATAATCCATCTCTTGCATGGTCAGTTTTACAGCAGTATCACGGTGGCTTGCCTCAAAGGCTTCCATGGTAACAGCGTCTTTGGTCAGTCGGCTTAAGCGGTCATACATTTGCTGGTAGTCTTCCCTGACCCACAGGTCCAGATACTCTCTGGCAGCGCTCTCAACGTCGGGCACAGAATCGAAACTGACATTAGGGCTGGGCAGAGGGATAGTCGCTGTAGGTTCAGGCGTGGGTGTGACGGTCGCATTTTGATTGCAGGCGCTCAACACCATTACCAGGATGATCAGTGTCGTCAAATATTTATGGATTTTTCTCATGTTTCTGCTCATGCAATATCAAAGGGTAGACTTGACATGTTATGTCATTATACCGCTGACACAACTGGGCGATATCGATGTCCACGTCAATACCCGCCCTTCGAAACAGTAGGTAGAGATGACACAGCGGCAAGCCCATCACATTGGCATAGCAACCCTCAATCCGCTCCACCGGGTGGAACTCGGGGTCTTGAATGGCGTAACCGCCTGCCTTGTCCTTATAATCACCACGCGCGATGTAAGCTTGAATTTCTTCATCAGAATATGCCCGCATGTGCACTTCTGTCAGGCAGACATCGCTCAGAATGGGTCCATCTCTGCCAATATGTAGAGATAACGCCGTGTAAACCCGATGGCTGCGCCCGCGCATTAGTTCCAGAATCCGTTTGGCGTCCTGCGCGTCGAGCGGCTTGCCTAAGACTAACCCTTCCAGATCGACAATCGTGTCGGCAGAAAGCACCACCTCATCCTCAGAGAGATCCCGTGCCTCTCCCTTCTCAAAAGCCATGCGTTCAACATACGCCAGCGGGCTTTCCCCTGCACGTTTTTGTTCATCAATTTCAGCAGGCGCTGTGGTGAAAGGCAGCGAAAACAAACGCAGCATCTGGTTTCTGCGTGGTGAACCGGAAGCGAGGATCAATTTTTTCGGTTTCATATCAAGAGCAGATTTTATCATGGCCCCAGCTTCTCACGTTTGATCGTGCAACGCTGGCTGCCGGAAGATTCAAAAAAGAAAACCGCACCATCATGCACATCGGCGCGGTTTCATCAAAACTGAAAAAAATTCTTTCACTCAAGGCGTTTGACCTGAAAACTGTCAAAATCCTTGGCCACCCAGGTCTGAGGGAATATCGCCCTGGCTTCCTCCAGAATATCCTCATCGCGATAGCGCCGAGAAATATGGGTGAGCAACAGCTTGCCAACCCCGGCCTCTTTTGCCAGGGTGGCTGCCTGTTCGGCCGTTGAGTGACCATACGTGCCAGCCATCTCAGCCTCATCTTTAAGGTAGGTGGCTTCCATTACCAGCCCGTCGACCCCCCGAATCTGTTCGAGCAATTTTTCTGGTCTGCCCACGTCCCCAACCACGGCCAGTCTCGTCCCAGGTTGCTCTGGGCCCAACACCTCATCCGGTTGAATTACGCGCCCATCTTCCAGAGTTATTGCTTTTCCCGCGACCAAATCTTTGCGCCAGGGTCCCGGGGGAACGCCCAGGGCTTGTGCGGCTTCCGGGATAAAAGGTCGTCTTCCATATTCATCAAAGCTATAGCCCAAAGAGGCAGACCCCCGATGATCGACCGCGAAGGCACTGATCTTGAACTTTTCTGATTCGAATATCAAACCTGGTTTGATGGTGTACAGGTTGATTGGGATCGGTGCGGGCTGCCGCCGTAAAACGACCCCGTTTATCAGGTCATCCACCCTTTCCATGGTATGACGGCTGCCATAAAGGTTCACTTCCTCAATCGCCTCCCAGCGCATGAAAGTGGAGATCAACCCTGCCAGCCCCAGGATATGGTCAAGGTGACCGTGGGTCAGCAAAATGTGGTTGAGGCGCTTAAAGCCGATACCACTCTTGAGGATCTGGCGTTGGGTTCCCTCCCCGCAGTCAACCATAAAACGATACTCGTCGTGTTGAACGACAAGTGAAGATAGGCCGCGTTTAATGGAAGGGGCAGATGCGGAGGTGCCTAAAAATGTAATTTCAAACAAAATTGTAAATGCTTTCGCTTATCCGATTTCGCGGCTGATTTTTCCGATTTGTTTAAGCGCCGTAACCGCAGCCAGTCCGACCTGTAAACCTTGCGTCGCACTGATAGGGAATTTTCCTGATTGTTCGTCTGAGGTTTCAATGAAATTTTGCGCGGCTCTATACCCCAGAAAAGCTCCCAGAAGGGTTCCGACAATCAGTGTGAGTGTTTTTACGTTTTGATTCATATCTTATTCCTTTTATCAAAAAGCCTGGATTGCAAACTTCGCAGAACTTGTTTTGCCTTTACTCTATTTTCGTTTATCGTGAAAATCGGTTGAAGGCTGATATCAGCACCCTTGCGTATGTGCCAGCGGGCCTTTTCGAAGCCCTGCAAGATTTTAAGGCCTGCCCTGGGAATCAGCGGTTTTAATTTACTCAGTCCAAAAACAATAGCGCCCAGGATTACCAACTGCAGGAGCGCGATAAACAACATCGGTAGTATTACCAACACAGTGGCCGCACCGCCAACTTCAGTAATTCCGGGGCGAAACTGACCGTTGCGGACAATCAGAAAAACCAATCCCACCAACAATAAGACCGAAACAAGACTAACCGGAAACAGGATCTGCCAGAAGCGCTGTTGTTTATGTGCTTGGGACGCGGGTGTTTCAAAATAGTTGTGGTGGTCTTCGTTTTCCATGAGATCAATTTTAGCATGATAGCTGGACTTTTTGTCGTAATGTAGAAGTATCAGTGACGCTGAGTCCTATCTCAGCGATGCCGAGGAAACCATCGCTTTCCAGATCCAGCCTGGGTGGTTTATCATTAGCATCGTGATTCCAAAAAAACAGGTTTCTTTTTTTCGTATAGTTAATGTATAATTTCCCTTAAGAAAGAATACCTATACATGGTTCTGAAAAATGGGCTGTGGATTTTGAGTCGCTGGACAATGGTTAGATGATGAAACGGTTGGGTAGCGCCCACCGACTTTTGGAAATTTTTTTGCTCTTTTCGCTTAGGAGCTGTGAAACAAAGGCAAGACGACAGTTGATAATTGACATTTATTTAGGTTAATACTGTTTTCTTAATTGTGTTCGGCACCGAACCGATTCCAAAACGTATCTATCCTTTGCAGGCAGAGATTCTAAAGCCATGGTCACGAACCTTGGCTTTTTTTGATAACAATGGAAAATGTGATTACGGACATTCAGGCTCAAAAGCGCAATCGAAACCGGTTGAATATCTTCCTGGACGGTCAGTATGCCTTCTCGCTCGACAGAATGGCAGCAGCATGGTTAACGGTCGGTCGTCAACTTAACGTTGAGGAGGTTTCTCGTCTGCAAGAAAAGGACGAATTCCAGACTGCCTTAAACCGTGCGCTGCACTATCTGAGCTACCGCGCGCGCTCGAACCAGGAGATGCAAACTTATCTTCGGCAGAAAGGCTTTGACAC
>CAZHXQ010000083.1:0-8083 GCA_964536465.1 uncultured Anaerolineaceae bacterium | reverse complement strand
TCATTTTACTGGCAAATGCTATCGATAACAGGTAAAATAAAACACTACTTAATCATTGAATACTATGCTGACTGTAAAAACACTTGCCGAGACGAAAACTCTGATCAACCAACAATTTGGACCGCTTCAAATGGGGTCTGAGGTGACCGCTCTTGCGCGTGCCCTTAATCGATTTCTGGCGCTCGAGATTATTTCCAACGAGAGCATCCCTGCCTTTGATCGCTCCACGGTCGACGGTTACGCTGTCATCAGTCGTGACCTGGTAGGTTGCTCCGATTCTATCCCGGCCATTTTGCGCAAGACCGGTGAAAGCCTGATGGGAGAAATGCCGGCGCAAATCCTTAAAGAAGGCGAATGTTTCTACGTACCTACCGGCGGCGCGCTGCCTGCCGGCGCGGACGCGATGGTGATGATCGAATTTGTGGAAGATTTTGGGGCTGGTGAATTTGCCTTTGTCAAACCTGTTGCTCCGGGCGCTAATATGATCTTCAAAGGGGAAGACCTCGAACCAGGCGATCTGATTCTACCCATCGGCAAGCGGCTCAACCCGGCCGACATTGGCACACTGGCATCTATGGGCCTGACCGAAATTGAGGTCTATCAACAACCCAAAGTTGGCGTCATTTCTACCGGAGATGAACTTGTGCCCGCCGACATCAGCCTCAAGCCTGGTCAGATCCGCGATGTCAACACACCCATGCTGGAGGCCCTGCTGCAAGAGGCAGGCGCGATTCCCCAAACCCACCCCATCGTTCCCGACCTGCGTGACGACTTGAGAAACGCAATCCGAAGCGCGCTCTCAACAGCAGACGTTTTGCTGGTCTCGGGCGGAACTTCGGTCGGCGAGCACGATAATTTGCCCCTGTTGCTCGAAGAATTAGGCCAGATCATTGTTCACGGCATCGCCATTAAACCTGGCAAACCGACCATCGTAGGGCAAATTGATGGAAAACCGGTCTTCGGACTTCCTGGCAATCCGTTGGCAGCCTTCTTTATGTTCCACGCGCTGGTAAAGCCAGCGCTGTATTCGCTTTCCAGCAGTCAGAGCACGTCAGAGCAAGTTCAGGCTACTCTGACACGCGCGGTATCGTCAAATCATGGCCGCGAAGAGGTGGTTTTGGTGAGGCTTGAGGAGGGGCGAGCAACCCCAGTCCCGTCAAAATCGGGATTGATTTCCAAAGTATCCAGGGCAAACGGCTACTTCCTGATCCCACGCGACCAGGAAGGACTGGCATCAGGCCAGCAGATCAATGTAGTCCAATTGTGAGGGCATATGGCGTTTAACTATTTAAGTAATATTCCTTTGGATGAGGCACGCAGCCAATTTATTGCTGCTCTGTCTGCCGCTGGCCTTAAGCCTGATGTCGAAACAATCAAAACGGTGGATGCTAATCACCGCGTCGCGGCTGAGGCAGTTTACGCGGCTATTTGCGCGCCACACTACAATTCCTGCGCCATGGATGGGATCGCTCTGGATGCGAGCCTGACCTATGGCGCTACGGATACGCGCCCCGTGACTCTTTACCCCGAGCGATTTTTCTGGGTCAACACCGGCGATCCACTGCCCAGGAATTGCGACGCGGTGGTGATGGTTGAGGATGTCATTGAAGGGGAAGAGGAATCGGTCCAGCTTTACGCGGCCGCGGTTCCCTGGCAGCACATTCGCCAAATTGGTGAGGATATCGCTGCGGGAGATATGATCATTCCCAGTTTCAGCGAAATCACCCCTGCTGTTCAGGGGGCGATGCTGGCGGCTGGGGTGCTTGAAGTGCAGGTTCTCAGAAAACCGCTGGTAGGTTTGATCCCCACCGGCAGCGAATTAGTATCCCCCCAGGCGGACCCCAAGTCTGGCGCGATAATCGAATTCAACTCCACCATCCTCAAGGGCATGCTGGAGGATTGGGGCTGTCAGGTCAAAGTCTATCCGATCGTACCTGATGTCCCAAATTTGATCAAAGATACCTTAGAGGAAGCTCAGAGTGAATGTGACTTTGTCATGCTTAACGCTGGTTCCTCTGCGGGGAAAAAAGACTATACAGTCGGTGCTGTTGCTGAAGTTGGTCAGGTGATCCTGCACGGGGTGGCCATTCGACCGGGCAAGCCGGTAGTTTTAGGGCTGTCTGCGCGTAGCGATAAAGTGGTTCCGTTGGTTGGCCTGCCTGGCTACCCTGTCTCAGCGATCCTGGTGATGGAAGAATTAGTGTACCCGGCACTAAATCTGATTTTGAATAAATCTGATCTAGAAAAATCTATGGTTGCAGCTACAGTTTCGAGGCGACTCACGTCCTCCTTAAAATACCTGGAATTTATCCGGGCCCGGGTGGGGAGTGTCGACGGAAAATTGGTAGCTATACCTCTTAATCGGGGGGCTGGGGTGGTTAGTTCGTTTGTGAAAGCGGATGGTATCATTGAAGTCCCTCAAAATACGGAAGGATATGAAGCCGGCCAAACTGTGCCGGTAAAATTGGTGAGGAAAATGGAAGATATAAACAAAACACTGGTGATTACAGGCAGTCATGACCCGCTTATTGACGAGTTGATTGACCTAATGAAAATTAAATGGCCCGACAGCAAGGTTGTGTCTTCGCACGTAGGCAGCATGGGCGGCTTGATGGCGCTCAAGCGCGGCGAGTCTCACATGGGCGGCACCCACTTGTTGGACGAAGAAACCGGCGAATACAATAAAAGCTATATTCGTCGTTACTTCCCCGATGGCGGTGTCAGGTTACTGAGCTGTGTTTTTCGCAGCCAGGGCCTGATCGTAGCCAAAGACAACCCCCTGGGCGTAAATTCGGTCGCGGATCTGACGAGAGTTAGTTACGTCAACCGCCAGAAAGGATCCGGAACACGAATCCTCCTGGATTATTTGCTGAAACAAAACGGGCTGGAACCCAATCAGATCAAAGGCTACGAACGCGAAGAAATTACGCATACATCGGTGGCCGCTGCGGTAGCAAGTGGTACCGCAGACGCTGGCATGGGCATCCTGGCCGCGGCAAAAATTTATGGACTGGGCTTCATCCCATTGGTTGAGGAGCAGTACGACCTGGTTGTCGCGGAAAGTGCCATGAGCCACCCGGAATATGCCCGTTTAATGGAAGTTTTGAAGAGCGACGAATTTTCGAAGAGGCTTGAAAAGATGGGCGGATATCGGTTCAACCATCCTGGTGAAATCATTCTATGAGAATGACTCATTTGGATGAGAAAGGCCGCGCGATCATGGTGGACATCACCGAAAAATACATGACCGATCGCGTGGCCACCGCATCCGCAAAAGTCAGGATGCAGCCTGAAACGCTGCAGATGATTCGCGCAAACAAAGCTCAAAAAGGTGATGTGCTGGCGGTCGCCCGGGTGGCAGGCATTATGGCAGCGAAGAAGTGCGCTGAGCTGATACCGCTTTGTCATCCGGTTCCTTTGACTTCCGCAAAGATAGAATTTGATTTTACGGAAGAAAATACCATCAAGATTGTCGCTGAAACCAAAACAAGCTATGCCACCGGGATCGAGATGGAAGCCTTAGCAGCCGTCAGCGTAGCCGCCCTCACTATTTATGACATGTGCAAGGCGGTCGACCGCGCAATGGTGGTTGACCAGATCCAGCTTGAGACCAAGAGCGGCGGCAGATCCGGAGAGTTCAACCGGGAGGAGCAAACAATTTGAAAGACTCATTTGGCAGAGAGATAGACTATCTGCGGCTTTCGTTGACTGAACGCTGTACTTTGCGCTGCGTCTACTGTCGTTCTGATGAAGATTTGTGTCCCAAGACCAAGGAGCTCAACGCCGAGGAATTGATTTTACTGGCGCAAGCCTGCGTTGAATTAGGTATCAAACGGATACGGCTGACCGGTGGAGAGCCCTTGCTGCGCAAGGACCTGATGCAAATAGTCAGCGGTATTGCCGCCCTGCCTGGGTTGAGAGACCTTTCGGTGACGACCAACGCGCAGATGCTGGCAGGGATGGCTGCCGACCTGAAGACAGCCGGGATGATGCGCCTCAATATCAGTATGGACACGCTGAAACCAGACCTGTTTGAGAAATTGACTGCCGGAAGTCTTCAGAAAGTATTTGATGGCATCCATGCCGCGCTGGAGGTTGGTTTTGATCCCATAAAGATCAATGTTGTTCTGATGCGGGGAGTCAATGACAACGAGGTGGATGACTTCATCGCGCTGACAGCCAAACACAAGATTGACGTGCGTTTTATCGAGTATATGCCGATCGGTTGTGGTAATGGCAGCAACAATCTGCGTGTCAACAATCAAGAACTGATTGCACAGAGACCCTGGCTGCGGCAGCTACCGCCCCGGTTGCACAGTCAGCCATCGAGCGACTACACCTACGATGGCGCGTTGGGCCGGGTTGGCTTCATCAGCCCGATTTCCCACCACTTTTGCGCAGATTGTAACCGCATCCGCATCATGAGTGACGGCAGTTTGCGCACCTGCCTGGGCAGACCCCAGGAAGTATCTTTACGTGAATCACTGGCACTTGGTAAGGAAGCAGTCAAGCAGCAGATCAGCCAGGAAATATTGGCAAAGCCAGCCCGACACGGGTTTAACCAGGAAGTCCTGGAAAAAAGAAATATGAGTAGGATCGGTGGATAGATGAGCAGTGTTGTTTCTGTAAATATCAGCGAGAAAAAAGGCATGATCAAGCATCCGGTCGAGCAGATCGAATTGAAAATAGACCATGGCATTGTCAACGACGCACACGCGGGAGATTGGCATCGACAGGTCAGCCTGTTAGACTTGAGCAGTTTTGAGAAGATGAACAACCAGGCCAAGGTCGAGTTGAAACCGGGGATTTTCGCGGAGAACATAACTACAGAAGGTGTTGACCTGTGGTCACTGCCGGTGGGAACCCGACTGATGATTGGTGAGACCCTGCTTGAAATCACACAGATCGGCAAAGAATGCCACAGGCACTGTCAGGTGTTCAGGCAGGTTGGCGATTGTGTTATGCCGCGTGAGGGAATTTTTGCGGTTGTTATTAACGAAGGCACGATAAAGGCGGGACAAGGTATAGAAATAATCCCTACTATACGCGTAGCCATACTCACGTTGAGCGACAAAGGTTTCTCTAATGAGAGGGAAGACTTATCCGGTCCGGCTATTGCTAAGGCTCTGGAAGGCAAGGCTGTCATTGCCGCCCAGGATATTTTGCCCGATGACTTTGAGCAGATCAAAGCCAGACTGATTGAATATGCTGACCAAGGACTCGACCTCGTCTTCACAACTGGTGGTACAGGCCTGGCCCCCAGGGATTTCACTCCCGAGGCAACGCTGGCCGTAGTCGACCGACTGACTCCTGGAATTGTTGAGGCTATTCGGGCGAGCAGTCTGCGAATAACGCCGATGGCGATGTTGTCGCGGGCCACTGCTGGCATACGGGGCAAAACATTGATCATCAATTTTCCCGGCAGCCCCAGAGCGGCATTGGAGTGCCTGGAAGTATTTCTGCCTGTGATGAGCCATGCTGTTGAAACGCTGCGCGGAGACGCTTACGAATGCGCCCAACCTGGCGCGCGCTGAGCCAGCACTCCTTCTAGACAATGCCAGCCGGGTTTTGACCAGTCAATGTGAAAGCGGGGGAAGATAAATGACCTTTACCGCTTCTCAAAATAGTCAATTATTGAGTATAATAATCTAAATCCTTATAAGAGGAAAACTACTGAGAGGTACTATGAAATCCCAAAAATTTAATAAAATACTTATCCTTACCCTGATCTCTATCCTGCTGTTGTCCGCTTTTGGCTGTACACAAGAGCCTGAGAACAAAGTTATCCGCATGTCGACGACCACGTCGGTCAACGACTCGGGTCTGATGGCTTACTTGCAGCCCGAGTTTGAGAAAGAGACTGGATACACACTCGAGATCACCTCTGCCGGCACTGGCGCTGCAATTGAAAAGGCACGCATGGGCGATGCCGATATTTTGCTGGTGCACTCGAAATCGGCTGAAGAAGAATTCATTGGCGAAGGTTATAACGAAGAACGCCTGCCGTTTATGTACAACTTCTTTGTGATAGTCGGTCCCGCTGAAGATCCTGCTGGTGTGGCCGGATCCGCGACTGCCGCCGAGGCCTTCCAAAAAATTGCTGACTCTGGTTCGCTCTTCATCTCTCGGGGTGATAACAGTGGCACCCATAACAAGGAAAACGCCATCTGGAAGTCGATTGACCTTGATCCTGCTGGTGAGAGCTGGTACGAAAGTGTCGGACAGGGGATGGGTCAGACGCTGACCATTGCCGATGAGAAACAAGCTTACACCCTTTCCGATAAAGCCACCTTCCTTGCTCACGAAGACTCCCTGGCGATGCACCTGGAAGAAACCGATGATATGAAGAACACCTATTCGGTGATCATCGTCTCAAGCGACCGTTTCGCGGAGAGCAATGTGGCTGGCGCTCAGGCTTTTGTTGACTGGCTCAAGACAGAAAAAGCCCGAACAATGATTGGGGAATTTGGTGTCGCTCAATACGGTGAACCCCTCTTCTTCAATAATAAATAAGAATCAATAATTTCGACCGGAAGGGCGACTACTCGCCCTTCCGGAGACGATATTTTGGAACTCATCAACTCAGTCCTTAATCTTCTGTTTGGCACAGACCCTGAACTGCGCCAGATTATTTCCATCACCCTGCAAATGTCTTTTTTCAGCACGCTTTTCTCGTCTCTGATCGGGATCCCGGCGGGAGTACTGGTAGGAGCAAACGAATTTCGCGGCAAAGCGGTTCTCAGCCGGATTATCAATACCCTGCTTGGGCTGCCTCCGGTTGTGGCGGGTCTGTTGGTTTTATTGCTGCTTTCGCGGAGCGGCCCGCTGGGAAGTTTCAGGCTGCTCTACACGGTTGAGGCCATGGTGATCGCGCAGGTGCTGTTGATCTCCCCTTTTATCACTGCCATGACAGCCAACCTGGTTGGAGTAAACGCGACCGCGATCAATGAGACCCTGATCGGAGTTGGGATTCGGGGTACCAAACGTCTGAAATATTTCCTGCTTGACTTCCGGGTGCCGTTTATATCCATCATCCTGGCCGGGTTTGGAAGGTCCATCGCCGAGGTGGGCGCGGTGCAGATGGTTGGCGGCAATGTTCAGTACAAAACCCGGGTGATGACCACAGCAATAATGATGCAGACTAACATGGGGCGCTTTGATTTTGCGATTGCGTTGGGTTTGATCCTGCTTTTGATTTCATTGGTGGTCAACACAGTTGCCAACCAAATCCAAAAGGCGGCGCAGGGTGATTGAGTTGAAGGATATTCTGGTAAAAGCCAAAGACCGCCTGATTCTGGATGTCCCTGAACTCCGCTTTGAAAAGGGGAAGCGCTATGGCATCATAGGCGAAAACGGAAGCGGCAAGACCACGCTTTTACGTGTTCTGATAGGGACAGTACAGCCCAGCCAGGGGGCGGTTGAGCTCCAGGCAAAAAACGACAATATCGGTTACCTGCCCCAATCTCCCTATGCTTTCTCTTTTTCGGTGCGGCGGAATGTGAGCATGGCGTTAGAAAACAGCCAGTTCAACGGTGCTTTGGCTCGAGAAATCCTAAAAAAAGTTGGTTTGGAAAACCTGGCTGATTCCCGCGGGAACAGGCTCTCAGGTGGGGAGAGGCAGCGACTCGGCTTGGCACGGGTGCTGGCTGTGCCCAAGCAAGTGCTGCTGCTGGATGAGCCCACCTCTGCGACCGACATCCGCGGAACGGATATCGTGGAAGCGTTACTGCAGGAATGGTTTGAAAAAACCAATGGTTTGCTGATCTTTACAACCCACGCCCCAGCCCAGGCCCTGCGCATGGCTGATGAAGTTATCTTCCTGGAAGAGGGCAAAGTTGTCGAAACAGGCAGCCCCCAGGCTTTGTTCAATCATCCACAAGAGCCTGAAACGCAGGCATTTCTGTCCCATTGGATAATTTAATTTTGACCGGAGCTTGCTCTGTTTTTACGAGAATGGTTGTGAGCGCGCGTATTGGTCAGATACTTTTGCCATGACCATCTATCGTAGTGGGAACGGCATTTAACCGCCTGGTTTTTGACCCTCACACCAGAACGTGAAAAACCAGATAATTCGGTTTCTTCC
>CAZHXQ010000082.1:2466-8155 GCA_964536465.1 uncultured Anaerolineaceae bacterium | reverse complement strand
TAGTCATATAGAGAATAATTACAAAGGCACAGGATTAGTGTCGGCTTAAAAGTATTACGAACTGCTTCCTTCTGGCTGCAATTAGACGGGATGGCTTTCCTGGTGATCCAGCAGCGCAGCAGCGGTAGGCGCGATCTCAACATGGGGGTTACCAGGAGTCGGTCAGCCTCACCTTGAATTCTGGTGGGAGGCAAATTCGTTCACTTGTACTGACGCTCTATTACGATTCTAAGAGTCTGATAGTCCAATTAATAAGGGGTGCCCCTGCGATCACTTCTGTATTATTATTTTGGTACACAGGCTTGACGTTTTGCAATTCTGTACTATAATAATGGTATGTTCTTTACTGCTTTGTCAATTTTTGAGAGGTCGTTTACCAAGCGCCTGAGAAAAGCCCCAGGGTCTGCGCTCTCTTTTTTCAAGGCAGACCAGAGAGGGAGGCCTGCCGATGTCTGCCTTTCAATTTGACCCCTCGCAGTTCAATTCCCCAACACCTGCTGAAATCATGGTAGGGCGGAAGCTGCGCGAGGTCCGGACGAAAAGAGGTTTTTCGCTACGAGCCCTGGCCGAGGTCAGCGGGTTAAACGTTAATACCTTGAGTCTGGTTGAAAACGGCAAATCTTCGCCCTCAGTCAGCACCCTTCAGCAGCTATCAAGCGCGCTTGGCGTTCCTATTGCCAGTTTCTTTGAGTCTGAACCAATTACGAGACAAGTTATTTTCACGCCCTCAGACCAACGTCCCGGTATTGATTTTGGACGCACCAAGATGGAAAATCTTGGCAAGGATTTAGCGGGGAATTACGTTCAACCTTTTGTGGTGACTCTGGAACCGGGCGCAGGCAGCGGAGATGAAAATATCGTCCATACAGGCTATGAATTTGTCTATTGCCTGCAGGGAAAGGTTCATTATGTGGTGGCAGATACGCTATTTGCACTATCTACCGGCGATAGCCTGGTTTTTGAAGCACACTTACCCCACTCCTGGAAAAATGAGGCGGAAGAAACCGCCCAACTCTTATTGGTCTTATCCACTCTCGATGAAAACGAAGAGCCTGGAGGAAGGCATTTCTCAATCAACATAATTAAGAAGGAGATTTCAATGAAAATCGCAGCAATTACAGACGATGGAAAAACCATCAGCCGGCATTTTGGACGCGCCCCTTACTATCTGGTCCTGACCATTGAAGAAGGTGAGATCGTCAACAGGGAAATGCGTGAAAAGATGGGGCACAATCATTTCCACAAACAGGCCCACGTCGAAGAATCACACGCCGCAGGACACGGAATGGATGCTGAGTCTCACAACAAACACATCAGCATGGCCAGCGCCATTGCGGACTGCAAAGTTCTGCTTTGCGGCGGGATGGGCATGGGAGCCTATGAAAGCATGAGGAAGTTGAATATCCAGCCGGTGGTAACAGATTTTACCGATATCGAACAAGCGGTTAAAGCATTCATCGATGGAGAGATTATCGATCACACCGAGTTATTGCATTGATCGAACTGGCAGAATAAGCGCGCTAAAGCCAATATCGAGCAAAACGAGCAATAGACCTGCGAGGAGAATTGCTCAACCCAGCCCCACCAACGAACCGAGTTTGAAGTAAGGAGTTTAAATGAAATTAGTGATCAGTGCTCAAAATAGCAACCTTGAAAGCCCTGTCGACAATCGCTTCGGGCGATCTCAATGGCTTATCCTTTTCGATACACAATCGGATCAATGGAAAGCGTTCCAAAACCCCGGTGCCAGTCAGTCTGGTGGGGCTGGTGTTGCTGCGGCTCAGTTTGTTGTTGACCATGCCGCTGACGTTGTGATCAGTGGCGATTTTGGCCCGAATGCGGCAAGAGCATTTCAATCAGCCAATATTGAAATGCGGCTATTTCCAAAACAGACGTTAACTGTTCAAGAAGCTGTTGATCTTTACAAGAATGACAGTTTACGCAAAAATACCTGATCGAGAGAAGGATTTTCTGTGCAAATTGCGGTAGCAAGTGGAAAAGGCGGTACGGGAAAAACGACCATAGCGACGAGCCTCGCGCTCAGTCTGTCGAACCTGGCAAGGATACGTTTTTTTGATTGTGATGTCGAAGCGCCTAACAGTCACATTTTCCTGAAACCGCGTTTTGAAGATATCAGCCCGGCTGTGATTCAGATCCCACAAATTCAAATCGATAAATGCACTGCCTGCGGTCGATGTGTTGAAGTTTGCGAATTTCACGCGCTGGCTCAAGTCGGCAGGAACATCCTGGTTTTTCCTCAGTTGTGTCATGGCTGCGGCAGTTGTACATGGAACTGCCCTGAAAACGCCATCATTGAAGTCCCGAACCAAATTGGTACGCTGGAACGGGGAGTTGGACGAGAAAATATTGAATTCTTCAGGGGACAGTTGACCATAAGCGAACCCATGGCAACACCGATAATCCGACAACTGAAGAAAATGGGAAGGCCTGCCGAGGGGACAATTGACATTTTTGATGCTCCACCAGGGGCGTCTTGTTCGGTTGTCGAGACACTGCATGGCGTCGATTTTGCTTTACTGGTTACTGAGCCAACCCCATTCGGATTACACGATCTGAAGCAGATGCTTGGAATTTTACGTGACCTGAATATTCCGGCTGGACTGGTTATCAATCGGGATGGCATCGGCGATGACTCGCTGGTGGATATTATCGAAAAGCAGCAAATCCCGGTCCTGCTGCGGGTTCCATTTGATCGGAAGCTTGCAGAAAGTTTGGCTGCCGGACAATCCTTGGTCGATGTGATGCCATCCTATCGGCAGGTATTCATGAGGCTTTACCAGCAAATCTCGAAGTTAGTTGAGGGTTCCAAAAAATGAATTCTCAACCCGCAAAACAACTGATTATTTTGAGTGGAAAAGGCGGCACTGGCAAGACCAGTATTAGCGCCGCCTTCGCCCATCTGAGTTCTGGCGACCATCAAGCCACCCAGGCTGTGATCGTTGACGCGGATGTGGACGCAGCTAATTTAGGGCTGGTACTGAACCCCACAATCGTTCACAGGAATGAATTTTGGGGGAGTTCGTTGGCCGTCATTGCTCCCAGGCTTTGTATAAACTGCGGAGCCTGTGAATTAGTTTGCCGTTACGATGCGATATTCCCTGACCCTCAGAATGCGGATGTGCGCTGGATCGATCCCATCGCTTGTGATGGCTGCGCCGCTTGCGTTTATGCCTGCCCGGAAGAGGCGATAACAATGGTACAACAACAAGAGGGGGAGTGGTTTTATTCAGAAACTGACTATGGCCCCTTGTTTCACGCAGAACTATTCCCGGGCAAGGAAAACTCAGGAAAGTTAGTTACCCTGATAAGGCAACAAGCGCGCTTGTTCGCTGAAGACTCGCAGGCGAACATGATGATCATTGACGGTCCACCAGGCATAGGCTGCCCGGTGATTTCCGCCTGCGCCGGCACGGATTTTGGGCTGATCATAACAGAGCCAAGCCTGGCAGGTCTGCACGACCTCAAACGAGTGCTGGGGACGTTGCGCCATTTTCATATCCCTTCGGTGATCTGCGTCAACAAAGCTGATATTTATCCGCAAGGCACCGAGGCTATCCGCGAATTCGCCAAGAACGAAAACATCGAATTAGTGGGCGAAATCCCTTATGACGAAAATCTTACCAAATCGATGGTCATGGGCAAACCCATCACCTTAATGTATCCCGACTCAAATGCCTCACTGGCCATCCGCAACTTGTGGGAGAAGATTGTTGAGCGGCTCGAGTTACAGGAGGATTTGCCTTGAACATTATGGCATTAAAAGAAGCTGTCATAAACAAGCTCCAAACCGTTATCGACCCGGAAACCAACGTTGGTGTTGTGCGTATGCGCCTGGTCAATAACCTCGAAATTGATGAAAATGGAAAAGCAACCTACACCTTCCGCCCATCCTCACCGTTATGCCCTATCGCCGTGCCTCTCGCAATGATGATTATTAAAGCGATTGCTGAGGTAGACGGTATCACCAGTCAGACCATCACAGTTATTGATTACGTCGAGGCAGATAAATTAAATGAAATGCTTAAAGAATTTTTGGAAGAATATCCTGATTGAGTTTTATCGGTTTTTCTCAGTTCACCGATCGCAATTCGTTTACGCTGGAAATTCGATGTAGTTCCAGTGCAATTAATTACGAAAGATTCAAATTTCTGACCTATAATATTGTGATCCAGAGGAGAGAAAATGGAAGACTCAGTAAAGATCGGAATAATCATCTGTGACCGTTATCGAACTTGTGCGGGAGGTAAGTGTTTCAGATCCCTTAGAAACCGAGAAGGCGCTTTTTCGGCTTATGCTGGTGTAGAGGTTGAGCTTGTAGGATACACAACCTGTAACGGATGCCCAGGCGGAAACATTGAAAACACTGGTCAGGAAATGGTCAAAAATGGGGTACAGGTGATCCATTTTGCCACCGGTTTTTTGGTTGGTTATCCGCCCTGCCCCTATATCGATACATTCAAGAACCTTTTAGAAAAGAGATATGGAGTTAAAGTCGTTTTAGGTACTCACCCAATCCCGCAAAAATATTTAGATATGCATACGCAGCTTCACACATGGGATGACCCAAAATGGATACCGCTCCTCTCTGCCGTGATGGCTAATGAAGATCTATCCATAGCTTACAACTAAGAGAGAACATTCATGCTCGCTTATGGACCTGTCCCCTCGCGTCGGTTAGGCTACAGTCTGGGAATAAACCATATCCCGGTAAAGTATTGCTCTTATTCCTGCATATACTGTCAGGTCGGTCGAACATCCCACCTTACAAGCGAGCGGCAAGAATTCTATCCCGTGGATCAAATCTTTTCCGATGTAGACAGAAAAGTGACCGAGTGCCTGAAACAAAACAGGAATATTGATTATCTGACCCTGGTTCCGGACGGTGAGCCCACTCTTGATAAGAATCTGGGCAAAATTATCGAGGGGCTCAAGCGCTTCAAAATTCCAATTGCCGTAATTTCCAATGCCTCGTTAATCGATCGGGATTATGTGCAGGAAGAACTGGCTGGCGCAGATTGGGTTTCTTTAAAGGTAGATTCTGTTGAAAAAATATTGTGGAAAAAAATCAACAGACCTCACCGCGATTTTTCATTGAGCAAGATATTGGGCGGAATGTTTACATTTCAGGAAAAATTCGCTGGCGAACTCGTAACAGAAACCATGCTGATAGGCGCCGTAAACGACAATAGAAACGCAACCAACGCGTTGATTGATTTCCTTTTAGAGTTGAAACCAGACAAAGCTTACCTATCCACACCAATTCGGCCGCCCGCCGAGACGGGGGTAATTCCCCCAGCGACCGAGTCCCTAAAGGAAATAATCGAAATTTGTAATGACAGGATTCCGTTTGTCGAATTTCTCTTTGAAACTGAAATCGGTGATTATATTTCCACCGGAAACATTCAGGAAGATATCCTCAGCATTACAGCCGTGCACCCACTGAGGGAGAAGGCATTAAGAGACCTGATCGTAGCGTCTGGCGAGAGCTGGAAAATCGTGGAAGATCTATTGCTGGCTCATAAACTCACTTCCATCTTCTACCGTGACGAAAACTATTTTTTACGCATTTTTGATAAAAAAACAAAAAGCTAATCATGGTTTTTTTTGGCGAATAGGTAGCACTTCTCGTTTTATTCGGTGCTGAGGCTCCACAATCAGGTGCCGATCC
>CAZHXQ010000082.1:0-2366 GCA_964536465.1 uncultured Anaerolineaceae bacterium | reverse complement strand
AGGTAGCACTTCTCGTTTTATTCGGTGCTGAGGCTCCACAATCAGGTGCCGATCCTAAATTTCCAGAGGCACTTTCTCGAGCGAGGTTCCCTTTTAAGACCATATCACTTTGCCCTTACATCCCTCTTTTTAAGAACCTTCGAAAAATACCCTGTGATAGAATGAGATAAAAAAACAAGAAGGATGGGATTTTTAATGGAACGAAAACTAAAAGCAGTGCAATATGGTTGTGGGAAAATGAGTGTGTACTTGATGCGATATCTGCATGAGAAGGGCGCTGACATCGTAGCAGCCTTTGATATGAATCCTGCTGTTATAGGTAAGGATATCGGAGATATCATGGGTGGAGAGAAAACCGGGATCGTTGTTTCTGATGCCAAAGATGCCGGAAAAATCATGGCAGAGACGAAACCTGATGTGTGTGTGATTGCTACCATGAGTACCATGGCTGACATTCAGGAAGCTATGACCATTTGTGCCGAAAATGGTGTGAACGCGATTTCAACCTGTGAAGAAGCTCTCTATCCATGGAACTCTTCGCCGGATATCACGCGAGAACTGGATGAATTGGCAAAGAAAAATGGCGTAACCTTAGCGGGTAGTGGCTATCCTGACATGTATTGGGGAGTATTAATTGATACTTTGGCTGGCTCTATGCACAAAATCACGAAAATTGAGGGCAGCAGTAGCTACAACGTGGAAGATTATGGTATTGCCCTGGCTAAAGGTCATGGCGCAGGTTTAACAAGAGAAGCATTTACCAAAGAGATTGGTTATTATAATGACTTTTCCTCCGAAGAACAGAAAGCAGTCATCGAAAGTGGAGAATATGTTCCGAGCTACATGTGGAACCAAAATGGCTGGATCTGCAGCAAAATGGGGCTTACGCCAATATCGCAAGTCCAGAAATGCATCCCGACAACTCACCACAATGACCTGCACAGTGAAACTTTGGGAATGACTATAAAAGCCGGAGAACCTACTGGCATGTCAGCTATCGTCACTACTGAGACCAAAGAAGGCATAACCATTGAAACCGAATGTATCGGTAAGGTTTATGCTCCAGAAGACTTTGATAAAAATGACTGGACTTTTTATGGGGAGCCTGAAACCACGATAAACGTAAACCGCCCCGATACTGTTAAATTGACATGTTCCAATCTGGTCAATCGTATTCCAGCTCTTATCAATGCTGAACCCGGTTATGTTTCTACAGACAGGATGCCAAACAATGTTTACCTTGTCAGACCTATCAATGAGTATGTCAAGGAATAACAGCAGACATTAGCTCAAAGATCGCGAATAATTCCTTACCAGATGGCTAAAACAACCCTTCCAGGTAGATGTTTATTCTCACATCAGCCTGGAAGGTTTTTTATAGCAAGATAAAGACACTGTCCGTTAAATTTTTATCCGCTTTTCGGTAGAACCATCACCTATCTTCTCTAAAACTAACCCCAAAACTTGTCAGCAACCGATGCGGCGACTAACATCAGACTATTAAAACCTCACAATTCCTATCCTTCGTATGACGTTTCCATGCTGGAAACGGAGGCGATTAACGGAGTGGCCTTACAACTGCGAACCTTGTCACCTCCGCTCTCGGCTTGGTATTTTTTTGTATCACGTAGACACACAATTCCGGCCAACCCTCATCTTCATTACAATAGCTCATTTCAGTGTCTGGGCGTGCGCCGAATTAATGTACCTGCAGCCAATGGTTTTAAGATGAACTTACCATATTCGCTACGCGCATTAATATTTTGCCATCACAACAAAACCGCGCCCTTTCTATTATCCATACGCGCATTATCTTCCCATCTTCGCTACCAGGCCATTCTCATAACTTTTCAGTGATACCGACCCGCGTTGATATTTATCCTCGCCACTAGAACATTCTCATAACTTTTCAGTGATACCGACCCGCGTTGATATTTATCCTCGCTACTAGACCATTCTCATTACTTCTAAGTGATGCCTACCCGCGTTGATATTTAATCTCGTTACTACACCATTCTCATTACTTTTGAGTGATGCCTACCCGCGTTGATTTCTTTCCTCACAATTACACCAATTTCATTATTTTTCTGTTATGGCTACGCGCATTGAAGGGCAACCTGCACTGGATTTATGATTTGACGAAATCGATCTTGAGGAGTGCTGAAATAAGCCGGATTACATGATCAACCACTGCTCATCTTACCAGAAGTGGGTATCACTCCACTATGTTTTCTCAGCCAAGGGGAAAAAATTGTCAGGAGTATGGCGATACAATTCGTCAGCGGCGGAGTGGCGAATCCCTTACAGCTTTGCTGTCAGGGCAGGCGCGCACGCCATTCCATCCTACGACTTCGATAAATCACATT
>CAZHXQ010000081.1:0-8366 GCA_964536465.1 uncultured Anaerolineaceae bacterium | reverse complement strand
CATATGTTTGGGACGAACTGAAAGCGGCCGGAATGGCAGAAGCTCAGGGTATCGTTTCTTACGTTGACGCTAATTACCGCGACGCCTATGCTCAAGATTATCTTGGCTTCGATCCTGCTGAAGTTGCCGAAAATGAGGGCCTGCAAGTTGCCCTTGGCATGGTCATGTGGGGCTTTGGTGAAGTTGAAGACGGTGTCCTGACTGCTCCCTCCGGGGCAACCTTTGACCTGGTGGAAACTTTCCCGACCGTTGATGACTATTACAACGAAATCCTGGCTGCCTACGACAACGATTACCGCGCAGCTTTCCCCTACGAATCTGCCACTGGCACTGATGTAGCTTCTAATGTCAAGACTGCATTTATTGGCTACTTCGGACCGATGGACGAATCCATGGGCGAAGGTGGTGTTCCTAACATCGCTGGTATCAAGAAGATTGATGACTACACCGTCGAAGTCACTGTTGAAGGCTACGAGGCTCCTGCCGTATACAGCATCCTTGGTGTTAATATCACTCCTCTACACTACTACGGTGATAGAGAAAAATATGATTACGAAAACAATATGTTCGGTTTTGAGTTTGGCGATCTGTCCAAGCAGCAAAGCCTGACCGCAACACCGATGGGCGCTGGCGCTTACAAATTCATTGAGTACAACAACCGTGTTGTTTTCTTTGAAGCCAACGAATACTACTATCGTGGCTGCCCCAAGATTCGCGAGATCCAATTCCGTGAAACCCTGTCTGCTGAAGTTGTGACCGCTCTGACCTCTGGTGTCGCTGACGCTGGTGAAATGAGCTACAACAAGACTCGTTTCGAAGAAGTAATGGAAGCGAATGCTAATGGCGAGATGACTGGTCCTGTGATCACATCCAGCCTGGTCGACAACCTGGGTTACGGTTACGTTGGTATCAACGCCTCCACCGTCAAAATTGGCGACGACCCAGCCTCCGATGCATCCAAGAACCTGCGCCGCGCTCTGGCAACCGTTCTGGCTGTTTACCGCGATGTCGCGATTGACAGTTACTACGGTGAAGGCGCCGCAGTTATCAATTACCCAATTTCGAATACTTCCTGGGCTGCACCTCAGCCGACTGATGAAGGCTATCAGGTTGCATTCTCTGTGGATGTCGATGGTAACCCCATCTACACCGCCGAAATGACTCCGGAAGAAAGATACGTAGAGGCCGAAAAGGCCGCCGCCGGTTTCCTCGAAGCTGCCGGTTACACTGTTGTTGACGGTGTTGTTACTGAAGCCCCCGAAGGCGGTAAACTTTCTTATGAAGTTATCGTTCCTGGTGGCGGTACTGGTGACCACCCCGCTTTCGCGATTTTGACTGGTGCCCGTGACTCCCTGAGCAACATCGGTATCGAACTCAAGATCAATGACCCTGCCGACGCCAACATCCTTTGGGATGCCCTGGATTCCGGCGAACAAGAACTCTGGACTGCAGCCTGGGGCTCCACGATCGATCCTGATATGTACCAGGTCTATCACAGCTCCAACATTGTCGGTCTGGAAGGCTCAACCGAGTCCAACCACTATCACATCCAGGATCAGGAACTTGATGATCTGATCATGGAAGCTCGCCTCAGTGATGACCAGCCTTTCCGTAAAGCGATTTACAAACAAGCTTTGGACCGCATCATTGACTGGGCGGTAGAAATTCCGACCTACCAGCGCAAGAACGTCATCATCTTCAGCACCGAACGCGTCAATATTGACAGTTTGACCCCCGATATCACCACCTTCTGGGGCTGGATGAACGACATCGAACTGGTTGAGATGAATTAACCTGTGAACCAAAACAGGTAATGAGTACAATGAGCCCACCCAAATGGGTGGGCTCATTATGTCTTAGAGTCCGGATGCTATTTTTTATCTATAGTAGATTGAGAGAGCGCTAATGAAAAGTTTCATAATAAGGAGAGTCATCTTAGGCCTCTTTATCACCTTTTTTGGGGCAATGCTTTCTTATACGGTTATCCGTAGTTTGCCCACTTCGTATGTAGAATCGATCGCCAGACAGCGCGCATCCAACCCCCTCAGCACGAAATCATACCAGGAGTGGTTGACGGAATTGAACCAGGTTTATGGCCTGGACAAAGGAATTATTCCGGGCTTCTTTGGTTGGATGGGCAACGCCCTCCGAGGTAATTTCGGCGATTCCTGGCATTATGGCATCCCGGTGACTGAGAAGTTTGCTCAAGTTATATGGGTCTCGATGATTTTGAATGTCATAACGGCCTTGGTACAATTTTTTATAGCAATACCATTAGGCATCCTGGCGGCAAGGAAGCAATATAGCCGCACAGATTACGCGATCACCTTATTCGCGCTAATGGGAATTTCTTTACCCACGTTCTTCCTCGCGACTTTGCTGAAGTATACTTTCGCGATCAAGTTACAGTGGTTTGATCTCTACGGTCTGACTGGGCGTTTTCACACCACGATGACCCCCTTCCAGCAAGCGGCTGATATTGCTTACCATCTTGTGCTGCCTGTTATTACCCTGATGATGCTTAGCATTGGGGGCTTGATGCGCTACACGCGTACCAACATGCTGGAAGTGTTAAACTCTGACTATATCCGGACTGCCCGAGCGAAAGGCTTGCCTGAAAACGTTGTTATCAATAAGCACGCTTTCCGAAATACATTAATCCCTCTGGTCACTTCTTTGAGCGGGATATTGCCTGGTATGTTCACTGGTGCAATGATCACTGAAACGCTTTACCAGATACCGGGGATTGGGTATATCTCCTACCAGGCTATTATTCGCGGCGACATTCCGTTTGCAATGTTTTACATGGTGTTCTTAATTTTACTGACCCAGGTCAGCATTTTGACTGCTGACATCCTCTATGCTGTTGTAGACCCCAGAATCAGGGTCAATTAGGCGGTGGAAATGAGTGAACTAGAAGCAACCAATATTCCGAACGAACCCACCCAAAACTCAATACCCCCAACAAGTTCCGGTATGGCGCTGGATGATGCCCGTCGGGTTAAGACGCTTTCTCCAGGCATGCTGGTATTTAAGCGCTTTATCCGAAACAAACTGGCTGTGATCGGTTTGATCATCCTCTTGCTGATGTTTGTATTTTCGTTTTTAGGGCCTTTTCTTTCCCCCTATACCCAGACACAAGTATTTTATAAAAAAGGTACGATCAGCAAAGACTACGCCGGCGCGATCTATAACACCGATTTGAGATACTCTGTCAGAGAAGGTGAGATTTTTGGGGGCGCGGAACAAGCGCGATTTTTGCTTTCGCTTGGCAAAGACCAACCCCAATTTTCATCAGGTGGCAAAAATTTTGCTTACATTAAAGAGGGCGAAGGCTTTTACCGAATCGTTCAACTCGAGAAATTTGCTGAAGCCATCATGGGCAGAGTTAACCCCCTGCCTGGAAACACGATGCCATTAGGGTTTGCTGAAGCATTTGAGGAAGCCAACGACGCGGGCGAGATGACATTTGACTTCCAGGGTACGACCTATGTTTTGACGCGGGATAGGAAAACTACTCAGATCTCAACTCAAAGAGATGTCGCGATCGGCAGTTACTCAATTTTTGACGCCTATAAAGAAGAAAACAACTCCCAGGTAAATTCCTTTGAATTTCGCTTGAACAGCCAATTGGCAAGCATTAATGACGAGGAATCTTTCACCGCGGATGGCGAGGAGTATCGTATTGTTGAGGACGAAGCTCAGGTTACCATTATTGATGAGCAGGGCGAGCCCTTTGCAGAAATTTCGAATATCATCGTGAACCCGCTTGACCAGAACGAATTTTTATCCGTTGAGTTTAAAGCTGCGGCTCGCGATACCATCGTCGATCGGAAAAACACATTCGAGTTTCCTGGTCCCGATGGCGAAATGATCGAGTATGAGATTAATCGGGTCAATACAAACTACTATATCAAGCGGGAAACCACAACCACGCTGATCAATATGTTTGAATTCCCCTCAATCACACACCCATTGGGGCTCGACAATAACGGGATGGATATGATGACCCGTTTGATGTATGGTGGCCGCGTATCGTTGATGGTTGGTTTCGTGGCCGTCTTTCTTGAATTGATCATTGGCATCGTTATTGGTGGCGTTTCAGGCTTCTTTGGTGGATCGGTTGATACAGCATTGATGCGTTTTGTAGACTTGTTCAACAGCATCCCGCAAATGCCGTTGATTTTGATCTTCGGTTCTGTCATGGACACGCTTGAAGTGGACCCGATGCAACGCATGTTTATCCTGATGGCTATTCTGGGCTTCCTGGGCTGGACTGGGATCGCCCGCGTGGTTCGTGGTCAGATCCTCAGTTTGCGTGAGCAGGACTTTATGGTAGCGACCGAGGCCACGGGTATCCGCACGACTCGGAAGATTTTCAGGCATCTTATTCCCAACGTGATGCCGATTCTAATTGTGAGCGCGACTGCCAGCCTTGGCGGTTTGATCATCACAGAAGCGACCCTGGGTTTCCTTGGTTTGGGTATCAAGTATCCACTTGCGTCCTGGGGCAGTATTATCAACATCTCTTCAGACGCCTTCATCATGAGCAGTTATTGGTTCATGTGGATTCCTGCAGGTGCGTTGATTTTATTGACCGTGCTGGGCTTCAACTTTGTTGGCGATGGCCTGCGCGATGCTTATGACCCGAGAATGAGACGCTGAGGTGAATTAATGACCGAAGAAAAAGACTTGACTAAATACGACACGACTGATCTTGAAGACAACCAAATAAAAGAGAAAATTCACCTGACCGCCAGGGAGTCTAACCGGATCAGCCGAGAAAACCGAAGAATTACTGACGCGATCGAGAAACAACGCAAGCGCAAGAATGTGCCTGAAAGTGAATATCTGACACAAATGCGCGATCCCAACAATGTTGTCGAGTTTGACGACCTGCATACCTACTTTTTTACCGACATCGGCACGGTCAAAGCCGTTGATGGGGTCAGTTTCGATGTCCCGATTGGCAAGACCGTTGGTGTGGTGGGAGAATCTGGTTGTGGCAAGTCAGTGACTGCCTTGTCGCTGATGCAGTTGGTACAAAGACCACAAGGTCAGATCGTTAAGGGCGCTGTGCGCCTGAATGCCGGCGATAAAGTTTATGACGTCGCTAAAACACCCAGTGTGGAGATGGAAAAAATTCGGGGCAACAAAGTTTCGATGATATTCCAGGAACCAATGACCAGCCTGAACCCTGTTTTCACAGCCGGTTATCAGGTCGATGAAGTTATCGCCCTGCATAATCCCGATATGAACAATGAGGCTGTTAAGGCGCGCACCCTGGAAATGATCGACCTGGTGGGTATTGCCAACGCAAGCGGTGTTTATGACATGTATCCTCACCAATTGTCTGGCGGCATGCGCCAACGCATCATGATTGCTATGGCACTGGCATGCAATCCCCGTCTGATTATTGCTGATGAGCCTACCACGGCTTTGGACGTCACGATCCAGGCGCAGATTCTTGACCTGCTGCGCAGCCTGAAAGACAAGATCAACTCAAGCATCATGCTGATCACTCACGACCTTGGCGTTGTGGCTGAAATGGCTGATTATGTTGTGGTTATGTACGCGGGACGGATTATTGAAAAAGGAACAGCTCACGAAATATTCAATGAACCGATGCACCCTTACACCGTAGGTTTGATGGCTTCCAAGCCGGTGATCAATCGGGATATCCAGAAGTTATACAGTATTCCCGGCACTGTTCCGAACCCCATCAATATGCCGAATTACTGTTATTTCAAAGACCGGTGCAATCGGCGAATGCCCATCTGTGATGGACCCTATCCCCCTGAATATTTTCTGACACCGTCTCATATGGCGGTCTGCTATCTCTATGAAAAAGAAGAGGTAATAGCTAACTATGGCAAATAATGATAATGGTAATAAAAATAATACCCAGGTGACGCCTAATATCATCGAGGTACACAAACTGAAGCAATACTTCCCCATTAAGGCGGGGTTACTGCAGAAGGTCGTTGGGTATGTTAAGGCTGTAGATGGCGTTAGTTTCCGCATTGAACGCGGCAAGACCATGGGTCTGGTGGGCGAATCGGGAAGCGGAAAGACCACCGTAGGCAAAACCATGCTGCGATTAAACGAGGCTACCAGCGGCAAGGTCTTGTTCAATGGCGTTGATGTCTTTTCGATGAGCAGAGCTGAGGTCAGGGCTATCCGACCGAAGTTGCAAATGATTTTCCAGGACCCCTATTCGAGTCTTTCGCCTCGTATGCCCATCAGTGAAATTATTGGAGAAGCAGTCCGCGAGCATAAGATTGTGCCGCCCTCTGAGTATGAAGCACATCTGGATAAGGTTATGCTTCAGTGTGGATTACAACCTTACCACAAAGACCGCTACCCCCATGAGTTCTCGGGCGGGCAGCGGCAGCGTATTTGTATCGCGCGCTCGTTGGCGCTGAACCCTGAATTTGTAGTCTGCGATGAGCCAGTTTCGGCGCTGGATGTTTCCATTCAGGCTCAAATTATCAACCTGCTGGAAGAACTGCAGGTGTCTAACGGTATCGCTTATCTGTTTATTTCTCACGACCTCTCCGTAGTTCAGCACATTTCGGACTATGTTGGCGTGATGTATTTAGGCGATCTAATGGAATACGGGGACAAGAAAAGTTTGTTCGAGAACCCGCTGCATCCTTACACCCAGGCGTTGTTGAGCGCGGTCCCTGTACCGGACCCGAATTATAAAATGAATCGGATCATCCTTGAAGGCAGTATTCCCTCACCGGCGAATCCACCTTCCGGATGCAAATTCCACACGCGCTGCCCGTATGTTATGGATATTTGTAAAACTGTGGTTCCACAAACACGTGAAATTGAAGAAGGACATGTGGTAGCATGTCATTTATACAATGAACAAGGAACTGTCGTTGATGAAGGATCAGCCTATTCAATCTAACGATGACGATGGTCGCGTGATTGCCGACATGAATGTTGAAGGCACGCCCTGGCACGACCGTGCTGCCAGTTTTATTGACCGTCAGGCCAGCGAGGCAGCCAGAAAGCAAACGGTACAGGCTTACAGCGAGCGAATGACTTCTTCTGAAGCCAGGCGCTACACTTTTTACGCGCTGTTGGCTGGTCTTGCTCTTGTGGCGGTCATGGCATCTGTCTGGATTGTGTTGATCCTGTTTATGACCCAAGTTTGGTTTCGGTAGAAAAACATACCGCCTCGCAAGAGGCGGTTTTCCTCTGTGCCTCCTTGCAGCATGAAAATCATCCTCAAAATCTAAAAGGGGTTAGCAAGAGTCTATCCACCTCTCTGGGTTACAATAGTCAGTTACTATGAAAACTATGATTAAGAAAACTTTACTCGTCTTATTTTTATGTCTATTTCTTGCTGCCTGCGCCTCGGGTTCGGGCGAGACCGACCCAGCAGCCGCAGCCGAAGAACAGACCAATCCGGCTGTGAGTGAACAGTCTGAATCATCATCCATCGTGGGCGGAATTTATCAGGTCAACGCCATCAGGAATAATGATCCGATCTTTACCTTGAATACGGGAGAGGTGTTCGACGGGAGGGCTGTGACCGGCTTTTTAGAAGCTATGGAGGCGGATAAACAACAATTTAGCGTCAACGGCGTCAGTTATCATATCGATCCACTGGGTCAGCACGCATACCGGATTTATCGGTTGAATCTTGTGGCAGAAGGCTTACCTGACCGCATTCAGGCAGTTGAAGGCGGTTTGATGTCAGTCGAATTTGCTGAGGCAATCGAGACCGCCCTGGCAAATGACAGCAAATTTTTTGAGCATAAGAATACCGTCTATGTGACCTCGCAGCAAGGCAAAGTCACTCAGGTCTCAACCTTGAGAGACGCGGTGATCGCGAGCCCTTACTACCTTGAAGTTTATGATTCTGGTTTCAATGAAATCGCCCAGTCTTACAGGTTCCGATTGGCATTGGAATCGGCACTGGCAGTGGGAGAGAAAACCTTCTCGCATGAGGGTGAACGATATGGCGTGATGCCTGTGGCGGGGGGCTTTACCATTACCGACCCCGAGGTGAACCTGCTGGCTGAACTCTCGAACATCTATGTGATCCCCCGTGGAAGCAATGTGACCATTCCGCTCGCCTTCAAAAACGTGGTAAGAGAGGCAATCGAGACTGAACAGGCAAGCTTTATTTACACAAGCCCTTCAAAGGTAAAAACCGAATACCAGGTGAACAAACTTGAAAATGCCTGGTCTGTCATGCCTGTTGGGACAAAATGATTGGATAGAAACCTTTAGACTGCACGGTGGAACCGCCAGAATTTGAGTTCCTTCATCCCAAAAAAAGTGAAGTACAATTCTTTGGCTATAGCTCAAGTTGGCAGTCACAAGAATTTATGCTAAAATTTGGC
>CAZHXQ010000080.1:0-8568 GCA_964536465.1 uncultured Anaerolineaceae bacterium | reverse complement strand
CCAGCACGGAAGCGATAATGGGGAAAGCAGCATAGGGTCCCATCGCAAGGAGCAGACCTCCTAAGGTGCCTAAGACGATGCCTTTAAATCCAGCCTCAGCCGAGAGCCAGTCTCTGACGAACTCTCCCGGAATCAGAACCTCGATCATCCCCGCCAGGACAAAGGCCCCCAGTATCAGTGGTAAACACTGCCACATCTCTTTGGCGCCGATTTTCAGACCCTCGACCTGTTTTCCGTTTTCCTTCCTGTTTACAAAGAATAAAATAAGCGCCACAGCGCTGAGAACTGCGGTGGTCAGGGTCATCTTAGATCTCACCTTCAGAGAAAAGGTTCGCTACTGACCGGTTTTTGAGAAGGTACTCAGCCAACAATCCGGCAATGATCGGGATCGGCAGCGTAATCAGGTTTCGGATCAAAGCAATTTGCGGGTCAATCAGGGTGGTTTCCATCGGGATGCGAGAAAAATCGTAGACGTGTTTGCCGAAAAGAAAGGCAATCAGGATGTAGGCAGGCAATCCCTTCTCTGTAAAACTCCGTGCGAAGGGATAGTAGACATAAGGCCCGCCAGGGATGAGACCACCGACAATCGCGCTAATGGCAATTCCCTTGATCCCGCTGTATTTCCCCAGCCAACTGTCCATTCTTTCTCTGCTAAGCAGTACCTGTATCTGACCGATTACGATAAAAGACACCACCAACATCAAAGCGGACCGGATTGCTGTATTTGCGGCTGATTTCAACCCCTGTAAAACAAGGTTCCAGCCGCCGAGAATCACAGCGACCAGCACCAGCAATAGAACTGAAACCGCAATCACTTCCAGTGACTTTCTCAACTCACCTCCACCATGGAATGGTTGGCCCTATTTCATCAGCAGTTTTTTATTGGGCGGTTTAATTTCTATGCTAAACCCCCAACACGACCTCTACGTAATGCTCATTCCCATCATCATTGAGGGGAATTGCTTTTCCTTCCACTACCTGCCCATCCAGCTTAATCTTTTTGACCTTACTCGAAACGCGCTCAGGGTTTTTCACCTCTATGTGATAAAGGCTGTCAAAATAACGGTACTGCAGGGTGTAACCCTCCCATCTGGAGGGAATCACAGGGTTAAGATAGAGATAGTTTCCCTTTTTATGGAATCCCAACAACCCTTCGATGCCCAGGCGATAAAGCCAGCTGGCCGAACCAGTGTACCAGGTCCAACCCCCTCTTCTCAATTTTGAACCCTGACTGTAAATGTCCGCGGCCGAGACGTAGGGTTCCACGCGATATTGCTGTGCCCTTGCCTCGCTGTCAGCCTGGTAGATTGGGTTGAGGATGTCAAACAGATGCCAGGCGCGGGTGCTGTCTCCTAATTTTGCATAGGCCCAGGTTGTCCAGGCGGCAGCGTGAGTGTACTGCCCGCCATTCTCACGCACACCTGGCGGATAATCCTTGATGTAGCCGGGATCGTGAGAAGTTTTATCGAAGGGCGGGGTGAAGAGCAGACTCAAGTTATGGCTGGGGTCTGTCAGACGCTGCCAGACATGTTCCATAGCCCGCGCGCTGCGGACCTGCCCCCCGCCAGCGCTGAGCACTGACCAGGATTGCGCGATCGCGTCAATCTGGCATTCATCAGATAAATGGCTTCCAAGCGGCGTGCCGTCGTCGTAAAAGGCGCGCAGATACCAATCGCCATCCCAGGCATTTTGCTCGATTGCGCTTATGTAAGCCTGAGCCTGCCCGCGGAACTTGTCTGCTTCGGCACTTAATCCTCGTTGGTCGCAGACTTCCGAAAACCGATTGAGGGTTTCGACCAAAAACCAGGCCAGCCAGGTACTTTCACCCTTGCCCTGAGCGCCTACTTTGTTAAAGCCATCGTTCCAATCGCCAGAACCAATCAGCGGCAGACCGTGTGAACCAATCGTGGCGCCTTTTTGCAGCGACCTCCGGCAGTGCTCTAAGAGCGAGTAAGACTGATTCGTCCAGCCATACTGAGCATAGCGCTCTTTTTCGTTGGGTTGTAATGGCGGCGCGCTCAGGAAAGGTAGCTGTTCATCCCAGATGGCACTATCCCCAGTGGCCTCAGCATACAGCGTCGTGACATAAGGGAGCCAGAGCAAATTGTCAGAAATGCGCGTGCGCACTCCCCGCCCTGTGGGTGGGTGCCACCAATGTAAAACGTCACCTTCCTCAAACTGATGTCGGGCGGCGTTGAGGATTTGGCTTCTGGTAATCGACGGGTCGAGAGCTCGCAGTGCAAGCACATCCTGCAGTTGGTCCCGAAAACCAAAGGCTCCGCTGGATTGATAAAAACCACTTCGTCCCCAAATACGGCAGGAGAGTGACTGATACAGCCACCAGCGATTGAGCATCAGGTTGGCAGCATGGTTAGGCGTTTGCACCTGGATGCGTGTGAGCAGGTTATCCCAATAGGCATGGGTCTGTTGGAGAGTCTTATCGACCATGGCTGGGTCTTGATATTTCTCTGCCAGGGTGTCGAGTTGTTCTTCATCGAGGGCATCCCCAATCACAAAGTAGACTTCACCTTCGCCTTCGGGCTGCAGGTCAAGGTGCATCTGCATAACCGCGCAATTGTCGCTTCCGATCTTCACGTTATTGGTCAGACCAATACGGTGTAAGGCGGCAGGATCTTCAAGGGAACCCCCACTTCCCAGGAATTCCATCCGGTCAGTGGTAAAGCCATGAGGTATTTGATTGGTCATCAAGAAGGCAATTTGATTCCCCAGTTCAGCGTGGTAGGGATTGCGCACGCGCAGCATCAGATGTTCCGGATCGTATTCAGGAATGAGCATTGCGTTGGTGTCTTCGTGGGTCAGCCCTAAAACCCATTCGAGATAATATGTGGCTGTGATGCGGCGGGTTCCAGGTAGTCTGTTCTTAATTTTCAGATGGACGATTTTTATGGGGTCTTCAGGGCTGGCAAATACGGTCATTTCCTGATTCAATCCATGAGACTCCGATTCGAACACGCTGTAACCGGCACCATGTCTGACCCGATGAGTGGTGGGGGCCGGTGTAGGAAGCGGGGTGGGCGTCCAGATATCGCCGGTTTCTTCATCGCGCAGATAGAGCACTTCTCCAGAAGGATCACTGACCGGGTCGTTGGACCAGGGTGAGAGGCGGTTTTCACCGCTGTTGATCGCCCAGGTGGTTTGACTTCCAGCCTGGGTCACCAGGAAGCCAAAATGCGGATATCCAATCACATTGGTCCAGGGGGCGGGTGTGGTTTTGCCGGGCGGCAGGTGCATCACATACTCTTTTCCATCCGGTGAAAAACCACCCAAGCCATTGAAAAATTGCAGTTCGCCGAGCGGTTTCGTTTCCCAGGGGAGCGCCGCGGATAAGTACCTACGGGAACTTAAAGATGTCAATAGAGGAGGCAGATCCGCAACCGGGTTGAATTCCATGCGGAGCTGTTCGTACAGGGAACCACTCTCGCCGCGCAAAAGAACGCTTGCCACCGATCTCAACAAAACCTGCTCTTGTGGCTGCATCTGATCGGCCGAGCGGATAAAAATT
This sequence comes from uncultured Anaerolineaceae bacterium, assembly GCA_964536465.1. Taxonomy (GTDB): domain Bacteria; phylum Chloroflexota; class Anaerolineae; order Anaerolineales; family Anaerolineaceae; genus Mesolinea. Next base: position 5,045 of record CAZHXQ010000080.1, on the reverse strand, counting down.
CCGGAGCGTTGATTGAGCCACTGATCCGCTTCGATCAGGCGAAGTCGGCGCATCATGGTGTTATTAAGTTCAGATGAATACATACTGGGCTGCGTGTTTAAAACGACCAGGTCGCTGTTATAGCCATGCCTTCGCAAAAAGTCCTGTGCCTGGACGACCTCCGCCAGGAGGTTGAGTTGTTTGGCATCATCGATCTCGAGCAGGATGATGGGAAAATCACCTGAGATGCCAAAACGCCAGAGACCGGACTGGTTGAGCACATTTTTTGAGAGTATTTCCGCACTGGCACGCTTCTGCCCAAGGGGGTAAACCAGCAGAGAAAGCAAGTCCAGGTTTGTTCTGAGGTCTTCTCTTCCAATTTTGCGCCTGCCGAGCCAGGTCAATTTGGCAGCGTTAGACTGCAGGAAGGTATTTTCAACCCTCGTCCAGGATTTAAAGCGCTCCGCGATTTTTAGCAGTGCGCTTCTGCTGGGCGCGGTAAAGGTCAGGTAGGCCAGAGTAAATGTGTCGTGAGCTCTGAGATGGATTTCTTGTCCCAGCGAAAAAATTGGGTCGAGGGTGGTTCCGGTAGCCCCGGTGAGGTAAGATTCGGATTGAAGGGCGAGAGGATCGTGGCTATTGCGCTCGCGCCCCAAAAAAGTCCGTCGGTCGGTCTCAAACCTGACTGGCCGGCTCTGATTTTTTTGCAGGCTGGCATTTTCAACTACCAGCATATGGCCGAGGAATACCTGTTGTTCTGTGCCGGTTTTCTTGCGGTGTTGGAAAACCAACAAGTTGAGTTCAGGCAGATACTCAGATTCGATGAAAAGTTTGTTGTAGGCTGGATGGCGGGTGTCATCAGCCTGTTGATTGAGAATAACTTCGCCATAGCTGGTCAGCCTCAGGTGCCTTGACGTAGTGGAATTGTTGATCAGGTGGATACGGCGAATCTCAAGTGGCTCGTCGGATGCGACAGTGACCTCCATTGTGCTGTTCAGGTCGTTTTCTGTCCGGGTGAAAGTTGCCATGTGAGCAAAGAAGTTGACCTGCATATCTTGCGGATTTCCAGGGATAGGATGATGAGCAGCCGACCAGGTCGGGAACCTGCCGCTTTCTTTACTTTTGTGCAAATCCTGTAAATAGATCCAACTGCCCCAAGGATCCAGAACCTTATCCTGGTGCCAGCGGGTCAGGTCGATACCTTTCCAGCGGCTGTAGCCACCACCCCGATTGGTGATCATGGTACTGAAGGTGCCATTGGAGAGCAGGTGAGTCGGGCGAGAAAGGGATGTGACTGGTTCCGGCCAGGGTGAAATATGAGAGGCGACATCGCTGATTCGGCGCGTTCCCCGGGCCTCCTGTTCGTCTGGCATCATCAGCGGCACTCCGGCAGGAACCTGCTCGTGCAGCAGAATTTCCACGCTTTTGATGAGGGGGTCCTGAAGCACGCGCTTTACCATGATATTGTCGCGCAGATAGTTGACGATTGCCATCAGAATCATCCCCTGGTGATGGGACATATATTCCCGGATGACTTCATAGTCTTTTCCAGGGCTCAGGCGATTGGCTGTAAAGTCGATGGCTTCGTAGAAGCCGAAGGGTCCGTAAGCATCGTGAGCCTTCAGGTCCTGAATGTTTTCCTCGACCGAAGAAGGCGCCCATTGAAGGGCCATGAGTGACGCGTAGGGAGCGATCACCAGGTCATCGGCTAGCCCGCGTTTGAACCCCAGAGCCGGCACCCCAAAGGCGCGATATTGGTAATTCATGCTCGCATCAAACTGGTGAAAACCGGATTCCGAAATACCCCAGGGAGCGCCTTTTGACCTGGCATAAGAGCGCTGATAATTAACCATTGTTTCCGCGCTCTTATGCAGCAAGGTGTTCACGTGGGGGTGGAAATAGAGCGTGGGCATCAGGTATTCAAACATGGTGGCGCTCCAGGATAGCAGGGCGTAATCTTTATTCACTCTGGTGATGGGGCGGCTCAGATGCATCCAGTGTGATTGAGGAGCCTGGTATCTGGAGATCGCAAATACAGAAGCAATTCGGGCTTCCGAGGCGAGCAGATCGTAGAAATTGTCGTCCAGTTGACCGGTCTCAAGGTTGTATCCAATATGGAAGACGTTGCGCGTCTGATTGTACAAAAAGGCGAAATCCATTTCATCAATTAATCGATCGATCACCTTCTCAAGGTTCGCATATTTTTCCAGCAGCAGAATGGCATGCTCGCGCGCCAGCATCAATGCCTTACCGAGACCTTCCAGCCACGTTTGGGCTTCTTCTGACGGTTGATTTACCGGGCTGGGTGGGGCGGTTGAGCCTGTCAATTTCTGCAGGAGTTGTGAGATTAGCGCTTGCCCCTGGGACATCAACTGCGGTATCTGCGACAGTCGCGGATTGTAAACCAAAAGGTCTTTCAATTCTTCAAGCTCGCTCTGTAGGCTTTGGTGTTGAAGCGCTGGAGGAATACTTTCAATAAATTTGATCCAGGGAGCCAGCTCGTCGATGGTGTGCTGAATCGCGTTGTAATTTTTTTCAACGCCCTGAATAACCTGCTGAAGGCTGGTGATAATTTCAATGTCGGTGCTGGTAGGCAGTGTCGAGATGAGCTCGCCCAAACCGCTGGAGAGATTCGGCCAAAAAGTGGTGCCGATTTCGGTAAAGGTGGCATACCACTTTAGCGGGACGTCCTTAATTGAGTGAATGCGATCCAGCATGGCTGTGATAGAAAGATCCAACTCACCAATCCTGATCGAAGAGTCTTGCCGCTTTATGTTCAAAAGCACATCCTGTAAACCGACCAGATTGTCCATGTATCCTTCCCAGATTTGACTGCGAAAGACCGGTTCTGTGCTGATGGTCTTGAGCGTTTGGGAAACAGTGACCAGGCTGATGGCCAGGTTTCCGCTGTCAACGGTGGAAACATAGCGGGGCTGCAGGGGTTTGAGCGTCTGGGTGTTGTACCAGTTCAGGAAATGACCACGATGCCGTTCCATCCTGGTCAGGGTGTTGACTGTGGTTTCTAACCGTGCAGCCAGGCCCAGGTGGTCATAGTAACCCAGGTCATAAGCGGCCACCGCGGAGGTGAGATACAAACCGATATTGGATGGCGAAGTCTGATGGGCAATGGCTGTTTTTGGGGATTCCTGGAAATGGTCGGGCGGCAGCCAGGAATCCTGCGGTCCCACAAAACGTTCAAAGAAACTCCAGGTGCGGCGGGCGACCAACCGCAGAGAGGCCAGATCTTGGAAGGGTTCTTCACTTCTGGGGCTGGGGAGTGGGCGATTGATCAACCTGATAAACAGGGACGAAGACAGCCAGAGTGCCACCACCGGCACAACCGGCATTTGCACCAAAATGGTTGTTTTGCCGCTCCTCAGCGACTCTGCCTGGGCGATCAATACCAAAATCACCACGATGACAGCAGAAAGGCTCAGTTTCACCCAGGCTTCGTCCTGGCGTGTCTTGGATCGCAGCAATTTGGAGGCGTGTTCGGCAGTTGTCCAGGAAAGCAGTTTTCGGCGCGTGATATAGAGACGCCTCAGTGTGACCAGGATGGCGTCTGCGGCGTAATAGGCCTCGTAGGGGAGGAAGGCGATAGCGAACACCCAGCGCATAAACACCGGCCACAGCGACGGCCAGATTTCATTGCGCTGCTTTCTCTGCAGGTTTTTTCTGACAGTTTTAGCCAGCGCGCTTGCCAGCGGCACCCCAAAAGAGATCAGCGGGATGGTCACCCACAACCAGGCCAGATCTGGGACAAAAGCGACCCCCAAAAGGAAAAGGATGATCAGGGCGGGCGAGAGCAAAGAGCGCAGCAAATTGTGGATGATTTTCCAGTAGTCGATGCTTGAAAAACTGACACCGTACTTGCTGGGGTTAAAAAGCCAGGGCAAGAGCTGCCAATCACCGCGAATCCAACGGCGCTGGCGGGCAACCTGTTCGTAATAGTTCTGGGGATAATCTTCAATGACGGTGACATCGCTGATCAATCCGGCACGACCCAGAATACCTTCGAGCAAGTCGTGGCTGAGCAGCATGTTTTCCGGGATGTGAGGGTCGACAGCCTGCATCATGGCGTCGACGTCGTAAATGCCCTTACCGACGTAAATACCTTCTTCAAAAAGGTCCTGGTAAACATCGGAGACAGCGTGGCTGTAGGGGTCCAGCCCGGTATCGCCGGCAAAAATGCGGGTGAACCAGGTTTGATTGGCGCTGCGTGGGTTTATCTCGACCCGTGGCTGCAGAATGGTATAGCCTGAGGTAACTTTACCGGTGGTGGGGTCAAGCCTGGCCTGATTTAGCGGGTGGGCCATGGTCCCTACCAGGCCGGCTGCAGAGCCGGGCGGCAGAATTGTGTCCGCGTCGACCGTGATGACGTATTTGATGGCACCCAGCTGCTGACGAGTATCATGGTTGGCTGTTCGTTTCAGGAAAGAAGTGTCGTCAGCCCCTCGCAAAAAACGACCCAGTTCATGCAGTTTCCCGCGTTTACGTTCCCATGCCATCCAGGTTCCCTGAACCGGGTTCCACAATCGGTGGCGGTGAAAAAGAAAGAAGCGTTGGATACCGTTTGCATCGTCATAGCTGTACTTGCGATTCAGATCAGCTATGGACTTGATCGCCTCACTTACCAGACCTTCGTCCTCCGGGCGGGTTTGCTCGTCGGCGTCGGGGAAATCTGTCAGCAGGGCAAATTTAAGCCCGGGCAGCGGGTTGCTCAGGTAATGTATTTCGCTTTGACGCACCAGTTTTTCGATGTCGCTGCTGCTGGATATCATCCCCGGCACCACTACCAGCGTGCCGAATTCTACCGGAATCGACTTTTCAAATTCTAACTTTGGCAGAAGGAAGGGTGAGCTAAACGTGGTAAGAGCCAGGTTGACCAGGTCGTTGGCGACGATGATGGCGGGCGGAATCAGGCTGATTGTGACCACAGCCATCAACAGAGCCTGGAAAAAGCCGACCTCGCCAAACGAGGCATTCTGGTGAACAAGCAGCAGCACGATCACAATCAGCCCGATGGCGATCAGCAAAGTGGTGCCCACGTACAGGGGAGCAGCCCA
>CAZHXQ010000079.1:0-8657 GCA_964536465.1 uncultured Anaerolineaceae bacterium | reverse complement strand
TGGGCGGTGAGCCTCACCAGTTTTTTGATGGACATCTCCAGCGAGATGGTTCTTAACGTCTTACCGCTTTTCCTATCAAATGTGCTCGGGGTCAAAACCAACATCATCGGTCTGATCGAGGGTGTCGCTGAAGCAACCTCCAGTTTGTTGAAGGTTTTTTCGGGCTGGCTCTCAGACAAACTTGGCAGCCGCAAGTGGTTAGCTGTGCTTGGTTACGGACTCTCGGCTCTTTCGAAGCCTTTTTTCTATTTCGCTGACAGTTGGAATTTCATCGCGGGCATTCGTTGGACCGACCGGGTTGGCAAAGGAATCCGCACCGCTCCACGAGACGCGCTGGTAGCAGACACAGTCAAACCACATCAGCGCGGGCTGGCCTTCGGTCTGCACCGTGCTGCTGATACAGCGGGCGCGATGGTTGGTCTGCTCATTTCTGCCTTACTTGTCTGGCGCTTACAGGCAGCGAACGCCTCTTTTCAGCATCAGACGTTTAAAACCATCGTGTTGGTCAGCATTTTGCCTGCCCTCCTGGCAGTGATAGCGCTGGCGGTTGGCAGCAAAGAAGTCCAGACTGGCAAGCCTGGTGCAACTCCTAAAATCACCTTCAAGGGACTGGGTAAAAACTTCCTGACCTTTATGCTGATTGTCGGTATCTTTGATATCGGCAATTCCTCTGATGCCTTTCTGATCTTGAGGGCTCAGGAAAGGGGCATGAGCATCCTGCACATTCTGCTGATGCTGGCTGTTTTCAACCTGGTCTACGCGCTGATTTCTACTCCGGCTGGTGTCCTTTCAGACAGAATTGGCAGGAAAAAGCTGATCCTGGCTGGCTGGCTGGTTTATGCCCTGATTTATTTCGGCTTCGCGTTAGCAGACAGCGCTATTCAGATTGCCTTGCTTTACCTTGCTTATGGTCTCTATTATGGGCTGACCTATGGTACAGCCAAAGCGATGGTTGGCGATCTCGTGCCGGTCGAGTTGCGGGGTACCGCTTATGGGTCTTACAACGCGGTCCTGGGCATCCTGGATTTCCCGGCGTCCTTGATCGCTGGCGTACTCTGGAGCGGGTTAGGTAGTTGGACAGGTTTCGGTCCTTCAGCGCCGTTTTACTTCGGGGCAGGCATGGCACTGATCGCCGCAATCCTGTTTGCGGTTTGGAAGCCTACGGGCCTTGAAAACAAGGGTCTTTTTGAACAGGTATAATCTTTATTATGAAAATCGGCGTTTTGGCATACCGTTTTGCTTACTATCCCTACCTGCGGAGCATTCTCTACAAACTTCCTGAGGCTGAATATGTTCCGGTCAGGGACCTATATAGTTTCTTGCGCCGCGGAGCCGTGTTTATTAATCGGAGGATGGGGCACTCCATTTTTCAAACCTTCGATTTGAATAACCAGTTTGATGATTTTGAGCTAAACAAGGTCGATATCTTACATTTTTCCAATGGTGTCAGTTACGGTCGCACGCCTTGGGTTTCTCAATTTGAGACTCTGCTGCCCAGATTTGACGGGGTGGTGCAGCGTTATGAAGGTAAAACCAGGCTCCCATTGAGAATGACCCCATTGGTCGAACGAGGTATGAATGCCCTACAGTCTCCTTCATGCAGACGCATTATTGCCTGGTCACAGTGCGCGGCTGAATTTCAGCGTGACCTTTTGGCAGAACTGCCTTTTGAAGAAAGGGAAAATATCCTCGGGAAAATGGTCGTCGTGCACCCTCCTCAGCCAGTATTGAAGCAGCAACAGGAAGAAGCACGATACGACAGTTCACATCCTATCCGATTCATTTTGGTCGGAGATGCTTTTTTTAGAAAAGGTGGGCGAGAAGTCCTGAAGGCTTTTGACAATCTGATCAGTAATGAACAAGCGCCAATAAAACTTATCTTGGTCAGTTCATTGCGCCTCGAACCTTATGCAGCCCAAGAAACCCAGGCAGACAGAGATTGGGCTGTTCAGTTCATCCAGGACCATTCTGACTGGATTGAACATTTCGACAATCTGCCTCACGATAAAGTCCTGGAGCTCATGAAAAATTGTGATGTTGGGCTTTTACCGACTTATGCTGATAGCTATGGCTTTTCAGTGTTGGAAGAGCAGGCTTGTGGTCTCCCGGTTATCAGCACGGATGTGCGCGCCTTGCCTGAAATTAACAACACAAGTGTTGGCTGGATCATCAGGGTGCCTAAAAACGAGCTTGGCGAAGCCCTCTATTCCACCCCGGAAGAACGTGAGCGCCTCTCGCAGCAAATCCAGTCTGGAATGGAAGCAATCATAAGCAGCATTGTCGCGGACCCATCTGTAATTTACACCAAGGCAGCCGCTGCTATTGAGCGGGTTCGTGACAATCACGATCCGCAGGTTTACGCTCAAAAACTGCGGGAAATTTACCAGGAAGCGCTTGCTGAAAAGCAATAGGGTGGCTTTCAAATAGCCCTGGTTTTCGTAAAAAACCGGTTTACAACCGAAATTTCAACGATGTAGTCAAGTATAATAAGAGAAAATCCCTGAGAAGGAGCCTACTATGATAGTTACCACCAAGAAACTGTTTGAACATGCCTATGGAAAATATGCCATTGGAGCTTACAACGTCAATAATCTGGAGCAGATCGTCGGTCTTTTTCAAGGCAATCTGGATTCCCAGGCGCCGTTTATTCTCCAGATCAGCAAGGGCGCCCGAAATTATACCAATAAGGCCTTTCTGGAAGGATTGATTCGAGCCGCCGATGAGATTTATCCGGAGGCGATCTTTGCGGTTCACCTGGACCATGGCGACGAAGCCACCTGTTACGACTGTATTGAATCCGGCTTTTATAGCTCAGTTATGATCGATGCCAGCAGCAAACCCTTCGAAGAGAACGTTGCCATCACCAAGCGTGTGGTCGATGCCGCGCATGCTAAAGGCATCGTTGTCGAAGCTGAACTCGGTATGCTCGGCGGTGTCGAAGAACATGTTTCTGTCAAAGAATCAGACGCCAAGTTGACCGATCCCGAGCAGGCTAAAGAGTTTGTTGAACGCACTGGTTGTGACTCGTTGGCAGTCGCGATTGGTACCAGCCACGGAGCCTTCAAATTCAGCGGCACACAGTCGCTCCATTTTGACGTTCTTGCTGAAATCCAAAAACGTCTGCCAGGATTCCCCCTGGTTATGCACGGTTCCAGCTCCGTTCCCCAGGAAGAAGTTGCACGTATCAACGCGGCTGGCGGCGAGATCGCTGGAGCCAAAGGCGTTGACGTGACCCAATTTAAGCGGGCTGCTGAACTGGGCGTGACCAAGATTAACATCGATACCGATGGACGCCTGGTCTGGACCCGCGTGCATCGTGAGTTTTTCAGAGACCACCCTGAAAAATTCGATTTGCGTGATCCCGGTAAGATTTTTATGGCTGAATATGCCAAGTTTATTGCCTCGAAGAATGAATATCTGGGCAGCGCTGGTCAACTGCCCGCTGTGAGAGAATTTCTGAAGGCGTAAGCGCCCGTCCCTTGAAATCAATAGGAGAGCTTTGCCTGACCGCAAGGCTCTCTTGCGAATGTGCCACGGATCAAATTATCAAAGACTTGATCATAAGCAGACACTGCCGGTGACTGTTAAGGAGACTGCGCTCGATTAAGAGTTCACAAAAGAGATTAAAAGACACGCTAAGGTATAATTTCCAAATCCTATTGGAGGAGCACTGGTATGACAGAAGAAAGCCCGACTAAAACGAACTTCATCCGCGATATCATCGACGAACATAACCGCACGGGCCGCTTTGGCGGTCGCGTGCACACACGTTTTCCACCCGAACCGAACGGCTATCTGCATATAGGTCATGCGAAGGCGGTGGTCATCGATTTCGGTATCGCTGAGGATTACGGCGGGCTCACCAACCTGCGTTACGATGATACCAATCCGGTCAAGGAAGATGTCGAATTCGTTGATGCTATTAAAGAAGACATTCGCTGGCTTGGTTTTGACTGGGGTGACCGCGAATTCTACGCCTCAGATTACTTTGAGCCGCTTTACGAGATGGCTATTCAGCTGATCGAGAAGGGTAAAGCTTACGTCGACGAGCTTTCCGCTGAAGAAATGCGCGAATATCGCGGCACGCTGACCGAGGCGGGCAGAAACAGCCCATGGCGTGACCGCCCTATCGAAGAAAATCTGGATCTTTTCAGACGCATGCGCGCTGGTGAGTTCGAGGACGGAAGCCTGACCCTGCGGGCAAAAATCGATATGAGCTCGCCCAATATGAACATGCGCGACCCGGTTATGTATCGCATTCTGCATGCTGAGCATCACCGCACCGGCAACCAATGGTGCATCTACCCCATGTATGACTTTGCCCATGGGCAGTCTGATTCGCTGGAGCGCATCACCCATTCGATGTGCTCGCTGGAGTATGAAAACCACCGTCCGCTCTATGATTGGTTTCTGGATGAACTTGAAATCTTCCACCCCCAGCAGATTGAGTTTGCCCGCCTCAACCTGACCCACACCGTGATGAGTAAGCGCAAATTGCGCAAGTTGGTCCAGGAAGGTCACGTGGAAGGCTGGACCGATCCGCGCATGCCTACGCTCGCCGCCATGCGCCGCCGCGGCTACCCTGCTTCCGCTATACGCGAGTTCATTGATACCATCGGGGTGGCTAAATCGGATAGTTTCGTTGAGGTCGAATTGCTGGAGCACGTCGTGCGTGACCAACTCAATCTGACCGCGCCCCGCCGCATGGCAGTTTTGGAACCTTTGCGGGTGGTGATCGATAACTACCCTGAAGATCAACAAGAGGAATTTGATGTGCTCGATTTCCCTCACGATCCTGAGAATTCAGCCTCCCGCAGAGTGCCTTTTGGTCGGGTGATTTACATTGAACGCAGCGATTTCGAGGAGACCCCACCTCCAAAATACTTCAGACTGTCTCCTGGTCGGGAAGTGAGGCTGATGAACGCCTATTACATCACCTGCACAGACCTGGTCAAAGACGAGCAGGGCAATCTGGTTGAAGTCCATTGCAGCTATGACCCGCTGACACGGGGCGGGATGTCTCCTGACAGGCGTAAGGTCAAAGGCACAATTCATTGGGTTACTGAAAATCATGCCGTCGACGCGGAAGTTCGGTTGTACGAGCAGATGTTCGCGGACGAACATCCGGAAGATCTGCCTGAAGGCGAGACTTTTATGGATAACTTCGATCCTGAGTCCAAAAAAGTTGTCATGGCCAAACTGGAACCATCCCTGGCTGAGGCGAAGGTAGGTGAGGTATTCCAGTTTGTGCGCAACGGCTATTTCACCCTCGACAGTGAAGACTCAACACCTGACGCGCTGGTCTTCAACCGCACTATTGGTTTGGTCGACAGCTGGGCGAAGATGCACAAAGGCTGATCTCTGCCAGGTACAGGAAAGCACTCTCCGGAAGGGGAGTGCTATTTTTTTGTAGGAACGACCTGTGGAATATTTGTGCCTGTCCATTGTTTGGTGAACGATGAGAAAAAGGTGCTGGCAGGGAATAATTTGATGTAAAATTAATTAAAGATTCAGGTAATTCTGGTATCATTGTTATTCCTCAGGGGCCTGTAGCTCAATGGCGGAGCAGGCGGCTCATAACCGCTTGGTTGAAGGTTCGAATCCTTCCGGGCCCATTTTCTGTTTAACAAAGGGGGCGGTCAATTTAATCAGCCACAATCAGGGTGTGAGGTTGGTTCGATTGGGCTGGGCTGTTTATCTCCGTCCAATAGGTTACGCAGGCGCGGCGTGACTGCATTTTTTACTATAGGTCTTATGCCAATAATCAATCAGGGCGGTACACCCCGCACTTCTCAAGACAAACGAATTTATCTTTTTCAAAATGGACTTTGAGACTTACGAAGGCACATCCAGTGTTTTATGGGCATTCTATACTACAATCAACCAGGAAGTTTTTGCCGATGCAATACTCGCGGTTAAGGAGCGATTTTTTATGCCCTCATTTCTAATAATTCCGCTTGCTTTTTTGTGCGGATCGCTGCCCTTTTCTGTTTGGTTGGGTAAGATTCTGCTCGGGCTGGATGTGCGCACGTTGGGTGACGGCAACCCTGGTGCTACCAATGCTTTCAAAACCGGAAATAAGCTGTTTGGTCTTTTGGTTTTGCTGCTGGATATCAGCAAAGCCGCGTTGCCGGTCGGCTGGGCCTACCAGAGTTTGGGCATACGCGGCGTACCTATGCTGTTGATTGCGGTCGCGCCAATTCTAGGCCATGTTTTTTCACCTTTCCTTGGTTTCCGTGGCGGCAAAGCGTTGGCCACGGCTCTGGGTGTCTGGATTGGGTTGAGTATCTGGAAGCTCTCTCTGCCGGCGGTTGTGGGTGTATTGGTAGGGACCGCCTTTTTTACACCATCAGGCTGGTCGGTCATGATCGGCTTGAGCGCAATCCTGGCGGTTATTCTTATCTGGCTGCCTGAGCCGCTGTTCATTTCCATTTGGATCGCTGAAGTCATAATCCTCGTCTGGACTCACCGGCGCGACCTGCGGCAGGGCATTCATCTGCGCCCGTGGCTGCTAAAGGGAATCTCGCCCAGGAAGCCTGATACCCGCAATGGTTGAGTATCTGACCCAAACTTTAATTTCTGGCCTGATCGGGTTTCAATTAGTGCTCCTGCTGATCATATTAAGTAACATTTGGATCACTCACCACATTCGACGCCATTCTCCACCAGCTCAGTATCCTGAAGTGTCAATCCTGGTTCCGGCCCGTGATGAAGAAAGAGGCATTGCCAGGTGTGTTGAATCTCTGCTGGCGCAAGATTATCCCAGCTTTGAGGTGATCGTCCTGGACGATCAGTCCAGCGATGCTACCAGAGAGATTCTGGAAAAAATCGCGGTCGTTGAACCCAGGCTGAGGGTATTGGAAGGTGAGCCTCCGTCTGCTCACCAGATGGGTAAAAGCTGGGCTTGTACTCAACTGGCGCGCCAGGCAAAGGGGGAGCTGCTGTTTTTCACCGACGCCGACACGGTGGCCCGGCCAGGTTTGCTAAAAACAATAGTGACCGTGTTGTCAGGTGAACAGGCGGATTTGGTAACCGGATTTCCGCGGCAAGAAGTCTGCACCTGGGGAGAACGAGCGCTGGTGCCATTTTTTTCGTGGGCCTCGCTCTCGTTTGTGCCTCTGGCCTTGGCTTACAAACTCCAGTGGCCTGGTCTTGCCATCGCGGTTGGACAGGTGATGTTGTTTCGTCGGGAAGCTTACCTCGAAATTGGCGGGCACGAACGCGTTATCTCTTCTGTTGTGGATGATATCAGTCTGACCCAAAAAATCATAGAAAAGAAACTCCGCTGGCGGGTGGCTCATGTCAGCGACCTGATCTCCTGCCGGATGTATCGTTCCAGCCGAGAAGCGATTGACGGTTTTACCAAGAATCTGTTTGCAGCCTTTGGGCATCGGTTGCTGCCTTTCCTTTTCGTGTTTTTATGGCTTTTTGTGATGTTCTGGGAACCATTGGTCGTGGCGGGATTGATGCTGGTTGGCAGGGCTGATGGGGCCCAACCGGCTGCTGTGGCGGTTACTATTGCGCTGTCTATGCTGGTGTGGCTGATCCCCTATCTTGAGATGGGGGTCCCGTTCTATCTTGCATTTCTGTATCCCTTTACCATCCTTGCGAACATGGGCGTTGCCTTTCGGTCGTTATTTCATTCTTTGGCGGGGCGAACCACATGGAAAGGCCGGGTGATCAGAAAACCTCAATGGAAGTGGTTCTGAGTTTCAGATCCGTTGCAGGATCAGAGTTTTGCTTCCACGATTTGCAGCATTTGCAGTAATTGCACTGTTTTTTGATAGCGCAAGAGAGCGGTTGGGCTGCAAATGGTTTTTTCTGTTGTGAATGTGCGGTTTTGTAATTAGAGTCAGGTAAATAATAGAACAAATGTTCTATTTATGCAAGACGGATTGCAGGGGCTGTTAGGACGCTTCCCAGACCTCGGGCGGATGGCTTTGGTATGGCTGACTGACATTGGTCCGGCGTGATCAAAGAAATCAACAATCGATGGAGTGGTGAACCCTGACAGCAAAGCTTCCAGGGCCGGGGAGCACCATCCCGCCCTATGGGCGTCTGCTGTAATTAAAATGGAGACCTACAGGTCAGTTGCCGTGCGCGGTCAGGCCCCACTCCGCTTCGCTTCGGGGATAATAAAGACCGGCGCGAACACAGGTAACCGCGCACGGTCAGGTCCCACTCCGCTTCGCTTCGGGGATAATAAAGACCGGCACGATCACACACCCCTCGGCTTGGGCTGCGGAGCAAGACCGGCGCGATCAAAGCGAATAGCGTTTTATTACGGTATGATTGAATTGTAGAGTAAAAGCAAAGGCACAAAAAAGGAGATGAGTTGGCAAAGGAATGGAAAAATACCAAAGAATATTTTATTACCTATGGAATTCTGATCAATGCAGCCCGTCATTTTGGTAAGGCAACATATCAGGAAATAGCTCAGGCTTGCGGTCTTCCTACAGCCGGATCCTATATGGGTTCCGTTGTGGGTGAAATATTGGGTGCAATATCAAAAAATGAACTGGCACATGGACGTCCTTTCTTAAGCCCATTAGTAGTTGGTGTTTCTGGGAAACCGGGCCCTGGTTTCTATGCATGGGCGAGGGAATTGGGCGCATTGGAAGAAAGCCAGGATGAAGAAGCTTACTATTCTCAAGAAT
>CAZHXQ010000078.1:0-8983 GCA_964536465.1 uncultured Anaerolineaceae bacterium | reverse complement strand
GTTTCAAGTCAGAGGTTATGCGTATTTAAAACCAGGCTGTAAATACTTGCTCCCCTTATGGGACTATCCACTATAATTAGATCAGGAAAGAGGAGCGATTATGAGCATCTTCAATAAAATATTCGGGGAGCCCGAGATCAGAGCGCTTGATCCTCATCGCAAGGCTGAGGTCAAAAAGATGATTGACCAACTTGTAGAAATTGGCAGGACGGATGATTTTATTTCTTTGGCTCCGGGGGGCCCTTTTGATTTCAGATATCACCATCGCGAAGCCAAAGCCATTGGTCAACGCATCCATGAAATCGGTGGCGTAGAGCTGATGATGGCTGTCAGGCAGACGGTTAAATATAAACTGAAGGATGTTTTGGCAGAACACCTGGACCACGCCTGGAAGGGCATCGGCGACTGGCAGGCTTAATACAACGAAAATCTCTCTCTTTGTTGGTGGGTCAGTTTTCCCCCCAGATTAACGATGAGACTTATTTCAAATCCAGCACGTAACTGCTGATACCATTTACTTCCGAAATTTTCTTAAAACCCAATCGATCATACATTTCGGGCACGCCGTGGTATTGCCGTTCGGGATGAGCGCTCCAGATAAACGGACGTCCAATTACGCGATCAAAGCCCTGGTTGCGGAAATCTTCTACAGCGGTTTCCAACAATTGGCTGGCAAGACCCTTACGGCGATAGTCCGGATGGATTAAAAAGCAGACCACCATGCCAGTTTTGCCATCAAAACTGTTCAGCTGTTCATCGTCTTCCAACAGAGCATAATTGCGCCAGTCATTAGCGTTGACCCATCCGACCGGAACATCGTTATCAAAGGCTAAAAAGCCGCGCATGGTACCTGCACGAATATTTTCGTGAGCAAGCAGTCGGTTCTGTTCCTCTGTGCGAGCACGCCAATCTTGAGAATCACATTTCACATGATAGTATTGGCAATTGCAAAATTGCCAATGAGGGGCATGGTGGAAATCCATATTGCTGACATAAGAAGTAAAGATTTCAGCCAGATCAGGGGATATAGGCTTGAACTCAATTGTCATGGCGTAATGTTCCTTTCTCAATTGTCAATAGATAGTATCAAAAAAAAGCGCGAGTGTCTATACCCGCGCTTGCAATTAAGTGGTTTTTAGATAGTTAGGTTTCAGATCCGGCTGACAAAGCTGGCGATGCGTTCAAGCGCGATTTCGAGCTGCTCGTAAGATGTCGCATATGATACGCGCACGAAACCAATCCCGGCGTCGCCAAAGGCGTTGCCCGGTACGACGACCACCCGTTCCTCCTGAAGCAGGCGTGTGCAGAAATCATCGTCATCCATGCCGGTGGATCGTATGTCTGGGAAGGCATAGAAGGCGCCCTGAGGTTCCGCTGTTTGTAAACCGATCGCGTTCAAACCGTTCACCACCAGTTTTCTGCGCCGGTTGTACTCCTCACGCATAGCCTGAACATACGGCTCGCCGACGTTCAAGGCAGTCAGCGCGGCATACTGCGAGACCGTCGGGGCAGCCATGACCGAATATTGATGCACACGCACCATGGCATCGACAATGTGTTTGGGGGCGGCAGCAAAACCGATGCGCCAGCCCGTCATGGCGTAAGATTTGGAAAACCCACCCAAAAGAATTGTCCGCTCTTTCATCCCGGGCAGGCTCGAGAATGGCACGTGCTGCGTGCCATAAACCAGACGGTCATAGATCTCATCTGAGACAACCAGCAGGTCGTGTTCTTCGACCAGATCTGCCAGTTTTACCAAAAATTCCCGTGGATAGACAGTGCCAGTCGGGTTGCTTGGACTGCCAACAAAGATCGCTTTGGTCTTTGGTGTAATCGCGGCTTCAAGGTCTTCGATTGATGGGACGAAATGGTTTTCGACCGACGTGGGCACTTCAACTGGCACTCCGCAGGCCATAAGCACTTCGGCCTGATAGGAAACGAAGCAGGGTGTTGGGATGATCACTTCATCCTGGGGGTTGAGAATGGCTGTAAAAGTCAGATAGAGTGCTTCAGAAACACCCACAGTCATGATAATTTCGTTGAAGGGAGAGTAATCAATCTCATACAGATCATAGAGGTGTTTGGCGACCGCTTGCCTGAGAGTCAGGAGACCGTGATTAGAGGTGTAATGGGTTTCACCGCGTCGCAAAGCATCGATACCTGCCTGGACGATGGGTTCGGGGGTGTCAAAATCTGGTTCGCCGATGCCGAGAGAAACCACATCACTCATTAGCGCGGCCAATTCAAAAAACTTGCGAATACCTGAAGGTTTCAGTCCAACAATGCGATCAGATAAAACATTTTTCATAAATGTTCCTTTAACGCTACCTTTTTTGCCTGCTACCAATTCGCCCAGGAGTTATCACCCAGGTTAAATTTGCCTTTCATACCGTTGACGACCACATCGTGCCCCAGCAAAGAACCTTCCAGGTGGGCGTTTGTGATGTGAGCGCCCTGGCTGAGGATCGAATCTTTGACGATGCTGTTGTGGATGATGCTGCCAGGACCAATGGAAACAAACGGTCCGATAACGGAAGTGTTCACACGGGCGTCCGGGTGAATGAAAACTGGCGGGATGATGATGTTATCTTCAAAGGTACCCTGGTCTTCCATGTTGGCGCGGCCGTGTTCCAGCAGATAGCGGTTGGTATCCAGCAAGGCTTCTGAGGTACCGGCATCTAACCATACCTTAACTTGTTCCACGCGCATGGTTGCGCGGTTTTCAAGCATCAGGTTGATGGCATCCACCAGGTAATATTCGCCTCGCAGGGCTATCTTGCGCTCCATTTGTTCTTTAATTGCGTCCACAAGCTTTTGGCCATGATTGAAAAAGTAGCAGCCAACCACAGCGAGATTGTTGTTCATATCATTTGGCTTTTCGATCAGGCGGGTGACCAGCCCACGGGAATCGACCTCAACAACCCCAAAACGGCGAGGGTCTGGCACTGCTTTGACCCAGGCAATCGAATCGAGCGCCTCATTGGCTATACAGCTGAAGTCGTTTTCAATTAACGTGTCCGAAAAAACAATCAAGGCGGGCCCGCTCAGATGCTCGCGGGCATGCCAAAGGGCGTCGGATTGCCCTTTTTTCTCGGGTTGTTCCACATAATGCACTTTCATCTTTGAATAGTGCTTTTGGATGTGATTGTGGATAAGGTCCTGCTGACCGGGGGACATGATGAAGACAAATTCTGCCTTCTCATGCTCGGGGACAGATTTGAAGCTGGCTAATAGATGATCCAGAACAGTCGAACCAGCAAGCGAAACGAGTGGTTTAGGCCGGCTCCAGGTGAGGGGTCGCAGGCGGCTGCCAAGACCGGCCATGGGGATGATGATTTTGAGTTGTTGATCCATAATCTCCTCTTCTTGTCATCAAGACTTGCAAAATCTTTGTATGTTCCCCCATTATATCCTGCTTAGCCTGGATAAACCTAAGGCTTCAGGATTTGGAGGTTGGACAACTGCACTGTAAGCGGGAGGTCACCGCTGCTCTGGGCAATCACGCCCAGGGGTCCGCTCAGTTTGTTGAGAGGGGAGTAGGTGAACTGATTGGTGCCGTTTACGCTGACTTCCAGACTGTTATTCTGTGAACGGATACCAATCCTGTTTTTGGCGGGAGAGCCAATCTGAAATTTGCGGGCAGTCTGCCATTTCTGAAGTACGGTCGTGCCAGAGGGCAAAACACGGTCCAGCATGACCTCACCGGCGCAACTGAACCAGACCCGGAAGGTACCAGAAGAACTGTTGTTCCATAATATCAGGCCGTATTGATCTTCGGGCGAGCACATTTGGGCATCCAGATTGAGCTCAAGGTAGAAATCGGCGGGTAGTTCGTGCGAGCTGAGGCTGGTCAGGGTATTTTTGCCCCCGCTCACCGCCAGCGAGAGCGAGCTAACTTCGTAGGCAACAGTTCCGCAGGGGGCGCTGCTGGTTTGCCAGATTTGCTGGTCAGTGAAATCGTCTGATGCGATTAAATCCTCGGGTTGGGGGCTTGCGGTGGTTGATTTAAGCGGCTCAGGTGTGGTTGAAAGTGCGGGGGTAGGCGTCGGCGTGCGTGGAAACCAGTCAATGGTTGCGCTGGGCTGCAGCGTGGGTGGTATGGGCGTGAGGGTTGGCTCAGGCAGGTTTGTATCTTCAGCCTGGCAGGCCCCCAGGCAGATCAGAGCGGCAACCCCTGCCAGCAGCAATTGCAAGTTTCGTTTACGCATGCTTCTATTTTACCTAATCTGGGCTGCATCGATGAAATAAAAGAGATTTCCAGTTTGCGAAAGCAGCAAGTGGCTTCGAGTTGATATATGGGTCAATAAAATCAACGGCATCTTGTTTTTAAGCATTGTCTGTGATGATATAATTTTGCCAGGAGCGCGCTATGAACAAGAGAACCAAACTTTTTTCTTCAATAGTCCTTTTTTTATTAATTGCCACGTTGGGCTTTGCGGTGCTTCACGCAGGCGATTTCGCCCAAGCTCAAACCCCCTATAACACACCCACTGCTGATGTTACCGGCAGGATTGTTTACATCGTGCAGCCGGGTGAGTTTTGCTCGCAGATTCAGGAACGCACCGGCGTACCAATCTCCGAGATCATACGCCTGAACGGTCTGACTGAGGCCTGCCAGGTCTTTGCGGGTGATGAGATCGTTATTGGCATGGTCGAAGTGACCCCATTGCCTCCGACTGTGACTCCTACGACCCCTCCCGGTCAGATCACCCCCACCTTAACCCCCATGCCCGGTTTGGCAGAGATTTGTGTGGTGCTCTTCCACGACATGGACGGCAACGGTATGCGCACAGAGGGCGAAGATTACCTCTACGGTGGTGAAGTGAGTATTAATGACCGTCTGGGTGAAATCTCACTGACTGGGACGACGGTTGCCGGCAACCCGGAGATCGTTGATCCGTATTGTTTCACTGATTTGCCGGTTGGCAGTTACAACATTTCTATCGCGATACCGGACGATTTCAACCCCACAACCGTTACCAGCTATCCGCTTGAAGTCCGCGCGGGAGAGTCAGCGACCATCGACTTTGGCGCGCAACTGGCAAATCAGCCTGGTGCTGAAGTAGTCACCGACACAGTCCGTCGCGTTCCTGTGCTTGGAATTGTTGGTCTGATCATCCTCTTGGCAGGGGTTGGTCTGGGTGTCTATATGTGGCGCTCCAACAGGGCCGAATAAACCACCTGTAGGTGGTTAAAGTAAAGGCAGACCCAGTCTGCCTTTTGTTTTTAACCCAATTTTGAACTTTATCTCTCAAGCCTTTGTTCCAGCCAGACATCGCCTTCGTTATGATAACCGGCGCGCTCCCAGAAACCAGGCTGATCGCTGGCACTGAACTCCAGCCCTCTCAGCCATTTTGCCCCTTTCCAAAAATAGACATCTTTGAGATCTCTGCGCCCGGGGATAGCGCCGCAAATTCCCCGCAGCGGGGCACCATGCTCGAGCGTGATGGGCTCATCTTCATAATGCGTGGCGAGCAGGAAGTTGTCCGCAGTAATCAAATCCAGCGGCAGGTTGGCGCTGTAGCCATATTCAGCATGTTGAATCACAAAGCGGGCGCTATCCGTTGGCACCACCAGACCAAGCTCTTTCAAGGTTTGAAGGCTCACGCCCTCCCAACTTGTGTCCAGCTTGCTCCACTTGGTAACACAGTGGACGTCCATCGTCAGACGGGTTTTCGGTAGGGCGCTGAACTCCTCCCAGCTGAGCGCAAGTGGTTTTTCCACCTCTCCCCAGACGCGAAAGGTCCAGCTTTCCAAATCTACTTTCGGGATGGGCCCGTAATGCAGCACGGGGAAACGCGGGGTCAGAAACTGACCCGGCGGAATTCTTTTTTTGGTTTGGTCATCATGCTTGGCAAACATTGATGCTCCTACAGGCTCAGGCTCTGGCCGGGTTCGAGGACGACAACTTCTGTTTCCGTCTCTGCTTCAACACGCTCTTTCCAGACCTGGGGATCCTGTTCGATCAATTCCCAGGTGTTATAGTGCACCGGGACGACCCTTTTCGGACGCAGCAGGCTCACTGCTATCAGCGCGTCATCGGGACCCATGGTGTAGTTGTCGCCGATGGGGATGATGGCCAGATCGAGCCCTTCATCGCCGATGAGCTTCATGTCTCCAAACAAGCCAGTATCGCCAGCGATGTAGATTTTCTTGTTGTCGGGTGTGGTCAGCAAAAAGCCGGCTGGATCGCCGCCATAACTGCCGTCCGGTAGAGAGGAGCCATGCACTGCTTTGGTCAGCTTGAGATAGCCAAAGGGGTGCTCAAAGCCACCACCAATATGTTGAGCGTGCGTTTTTACCCCCTGCTTTTCCAGCCAGGCAGAAATTTCGAAGTTACTGATGCATAAAGCACCTGTTCGCTCAAAGATCGACAGGGTATCACCGATATGGTCGCTGTGACCGTGGGTGATGAGAATAAAATCAGCATCCACCGCATCTTCTGTGGTGGTTGCGGCTGGGTTTCCAGTGAAATATGGATCGATCAAAAGTTTGTGATCGCCGACAGTTAAGCCGTGAGTAGCGTGTCCGTACCAAGTGTAGATAGTTTCCATAACGTCCTCCAATTTCTATTATA
Organism: uncultured Anaerolineaceae bacterium; assembly: GCA_964536465.1. Classification (GTDB taxonomy): domain Bacteria; phylum Chloroflexota; class Anaerolineae; order Anaerolineales; family Anaerolineaceae; genus Mesolinea. The sequence continues at coordinate 2,406 of CAZHXQ010000078.1, read as the reverse complement.
GCGGTTACGCACCCAGAGAGAATGTTTGTGACAGCCTTTGCAGGCAATCAGGATGACAGCCGTGATTATAGGATCTCAAGTCTCGCCAGGGAGGCGATCAGGGCCTTCAAACCGTGGCCTTCAAAATAGACTTCCACTGTCTCGTCTCCCTGTTCGAGTTTGCTGGTTTTGACCACTCCACGACCATAGGTAGGGTGGCGCACCTGCATGCCGCTCTTGAAGCGTGTTTGTGAGGGGAGATCGTGTGGTACTCCTCCATTGCGCAGCCAGGAAGGGTTCTCCCATCGTGAATACTCCCACTCCCGACTGAAATTATTCAGATGGGGTTGCGCCTGGATGTCCCGCTGCAAGAGGCTGGATGGCAGGTCTTTCAGGAAGCGTGAGGCGATCGTGTCTTCGTAAGAGCCATAAGGGCTGCGGCGGCGCAGCGCGCGGGTCAAAGTCAGTTTTTTGCGGGCGCGGGTTATGCCGACATACAGCAGACGTCGTTCTTCAGCCAGGTCTTCTTCCTCGTCGCGAGAGCGACTGTGAGGCAGTAACATTTCATCCAGCCCGACGATGTAGACCCGCTCAAATTCCAGTCCTTTAGCCGCATGCAGGGTCAACATGGTGGGGGATTCCTGTGTTTCAGGCAGGGTGTCTTGATCTGCGACCAACGCCATTGCCTCAAGAAACTCTTGCAACCCCCGGGTTTCGTATTCCATCACTACCGCACGCAATTCGAGCAGGTTTTCCCAACGGTCCTGCCCTTCATCGGTTTTGGGCTGGATATGGGTTTCATAATCGACATCTGTGATAATGCGATCAAATAGGATGCTCAGGGTGTTGTCCTGGGCAACGCGGCGCCAATTAGTGAGCATCTGGGCAAAGGCAGCCAGCTTTTCTCCAGCCCGGCCGAGGGCTGCCAGATCGGGGTTATTGGGCCGGCTTAACTCGAGCAGGTTTTCACCCATACTCAACCCCTTCTGTCGGGCAAGCTCAGCCAGACTCTGCAAGGTTTTGGCTCCGATACCGCGAGGGGGCAGGTTGATCACCCTGCGCAGACTGATTTCGTCCATGGGGTTGTAGATCAGGCGCATAAAGGCAATCATGTCGCGCACTTCTTTACGTCCATAAAAGCGCTGCGCCCCTACCAGACGGTAGCTGATCCCCTCCCGCCGAAAAGCCTCTTCCAGCAAGCGGCTCTGGGCGTTAGTGCGGTACATGATGGCAAATTCGCTTGGGTTGCGCCCTGCGCGGATGCTGTCACGAATATCACTGACAATCAGATAAGCTTCTTCGCGGTCGTCTTCAGCAACGATCAGGCGAATCTTGTCACCCTCTTGAGACTGGGTGAAGAGTTTTTTCTGGGTGCGGTTGCGGTTTTGGTTGATCACAGCCATCGCGCCTTCAAGAATGGTTTGGGTGGAACGGTAGTTTTGCTCGAGCAGGATCAATTGGGCGTTCTTAAAATCATTCTTAAAGCGCTGCAGGTTGCGATAGTCAGCTCCGCGCCAGCGGTAGATTGACTGGTCCTCATCGCCGACCACGTAGAGGTTTTTATGCACCATGGCGAGGTTACGCAAGATGGCGTATTGTGAGAAATTGGTATCCTGGAACTCATCTACCAGTATATGCTCGAATTTATGCGCGTAGGTATCGCTGACAACTGGAAAATTCTCGAGCAGTTGATTAGTGTAGACCAGCATATCGTCAAAATCCATGGCGTTGTTCTGGATTAGGCGCTGCTGGTAAAGCGTATACAAGCGCTTCACCTGCTCTTCGCGAAAGTCTCTGACAGCGTAATTTTCAGGAGTGATCAGGTCGTTTTTGGCGTTTGAAATGGCTGCCAGAATGGAGGAAGGCTTATAGAGTTTATCGTCCAGGTTGTGGTCCCGCAAAATCTGCTTCATCAGGGCTTCCTGATCGTCAGTATCGAAAATGACAAAATTTTTGTTAACTGGCAGCAGGTCAGCCTCGCGCCGCAGGATGCGACCGCAGATAGCATGGAAGGTGCCCAACCAGATGCCTTCGGCGTGCTCTCCGATTAATTGGTTGACGCGTTCACCCATCTGTTTGGCGGCTTTGTTGGTGAAAGTGACCGCCAGGATATTCCATGCGGGCACTTTCAAAACGCTTATCAGGTAGGCGATGCGGTAGGTGAGGACGCGGGTTTTGCCAGAGCCCGGACCAGCCAAAATCAGGGTGGGTCCCGCTGGCGCGGAAATGGCAAGTTGTTGTTGGGGGTTTAAATTTTCAAGTAGATCTTCCATGGCATCAAATTGTACCAAATGACATTGGCTCTGGGGCACGGGTTCATCTCCCTCCGCCAACATCAGCATCAGCCTGCTCAGCGGCTGGACCAAGGCCCGGCCGTACGGAGGGGGTTCATCTCCCTCCGCCGACATCAGCATCAGCCTGCTCAGC
>CAZHXQ010000077.1:0-9107 GCA_964536465.1 uncultured Anaerolineaceae bacterium | reverse complement strand
TAAACCCCCTCCGTACGGGCTCGTGTGCCCGCAAAGCCGGGTATGAGTCCAGCCGCTTTGATCATTGCAGATCCGTTTGTTTGTTTTACCGCCAGGTTCACCCAAACTAAATGGCAGGGTTGAAAGGGCACACTGGTCTCTAGAACGACATTGATTGTGTGGTCTTACTAGGCGCATTAATAGAAGCATGTCGGCTACGAGAGACCGGGTTTGGGGCTCACTCTGCTTGCCAGCTAATATCGGATACGCAAATACAAAAACCTGACAGCTCTCACAGGCTGGTAGAGTTGTGATTATCGATAACACAGGTCAGACTGATTCTGTCCGTAAGTCGAAAGGCGATCCTCTTTTTCCCGATCCAGAGTAGACCACCAAACCAGTACTAATGACAATCGAATCAAAAATAAATCAAAAGGGAGCGGGTCTACTTAGGTTTCAATTAAAGGTTAATATAAAGTGCAGAAGCCAGACGCTGGAGCAGGCGCAGCTGGGTGGCACGGTCGTCCACGCCCTGTAGCAGCAAAAGCAAATCCGAAGCGCCCTGCCCCACATAGGCAAAGCTCCCGGTCTGACCAGACGCAAGCCGTTGGCAGACTGAACCAAGCAGCTCGCTAAGCGCCGAGGGAGCAAGCTGGGCCAGCCGCTGGGCTGTCAGGGAGGCGGGTTGGCGGGTTTGCAGGGTGCGGCTGATGGCCAGGCTTAGGGGGCTGTGCACACCCACAGCAAGGCTGGCTTCGATCAGCCATGACTGAAAAGCAAGTTGCAGCCTGGCAGCCAGGATGCGCTCCTTCAAGGCCGGGTTGGCAGTTGAGAGGAGTTTTTGGTAATCCCATCCAGGCTTTGCCAGCCCAGCGTTTTCTTTACTTTCTCTCTGATCAGCTATGCTCAGAGCCTCGCTGCCGCTCTCTTCGAGCGCGTGCTCATTGGTTGGCCCTGTCATACCCGGGCCGGTCAAATCCATCGGCTTCTTATTTTCCTTATCGGCCTTTTTCGGCTTCGAATTATCCCTTTGGTATCCTGCCACCGGTTTGCCCAGAGGCTCATCAGGTGTTTTGACAGTCTGCTCAGGAACAGAGGTATCTGGCAGGACAGAATTTAGATCGTAAGTCAGGGTGTGTTTTATATTAGTAAGTATATTAATAATTGTGTCAAACTGACATATTCCAGCCGCGATGAGGGTCTCAAAATAACTATTTAGAGCATCCACAAGCGTATCAAAATGACATATTTCCTGAGGAGATAAGGTCTCAGAATGACATATTCTCTGATCAACTAAGGTCTCAAAATGACATAATCGTAACGGGTTGCTCATGCTTTGGGCATGCATCAGTGCCTGAACGGCTGGCTCAGAAGCAAAAACAGTGAGGTCCTCGGTCGTCAGCGGGGCGGGTAAATAATGCAAAAAGGCGCTCACAGCCTGTCGCAGGGTTTCATCCTGGGCAGTCAATTGAACTTCACTGACCCGCAGTTGCCAGTCGGTACCATCTTTGGTTTTGCGGGTGGCACTGCGCAGCAGATACTGGCTGGCCAGTTCGCGGTTGGCCGACCGCCAGTCGCGGGTGTATTGCGAGTCGGGCTGAATTTGCTCGTTACGCGGGCGCCCGCGTTTGCTTTTTGATGCGTGAGGGATGCGCTTCGGGAGGGTTGCTGACCCGATCCAACCCTGCAGGGTTTCGCTGCCACCGATCACCCAAAAGTGGTTGCGGTCCTGCCCGCGTGCCCAGTCAATGTAGCAGCAATTTTTCGCCATGAGATACAGCATGCCCAGATCGTCGCCCAGCTCGGGCAGCACCTTGGTGAACCAGTACCAGGGGAGTGCCAGAAAACTTTCTGGGCGAATCAGGTGGCTCGCTAGCCGGTCGCACAGCCCTGAAAGTGTGGGGTCGAGCCGAGCCGTGTTGAGCAGCTGGCTGACAACCTGATGAACACTCAGTGACAGTAGTCCTTCGTCATCTCCTGGGTCAGGTAGGCGGTAAGGAAAGGTCAAAATCTGATTTCGCGGACTGCGCAGAGCGCGGTTCAACACCGCGGCAGGTTCAGCGGTCAGGTTTTGGCTCATCAGCCAGGTGTACAGGTCGGCAGCGTCACCCGGGGTGAGCATTTGACCCCGGTAAAGGTAGGTGTTGGGCAGTCGGCGGATCTGACCATTCACAAATTGATGGGCTGCTTCAGCACGCTCTACAAACCAATCCATCTGCCCATTTTTAAAGATACGGAAAAACTTGGCACGGCTGATGGAATTGCCAAGCATGCGCAAAATGGACTGGACGTCGATGGTGACATCGTTGCCAGATTTTGGGTAGAGCTGACTGGCCCCATCTTCGCGCGACGAAAAGTAAAAAGCCTGGCGCAGAGCCGTGGCGATGAGAACTGGGGCTGAACCAACATAGGGTACAAAGCGCAGCAGGTAGGAAGGCACAGCGATAATCGTCTCCGGAGAGATGATCGCGTCGGTGATATTGGCCGCGCCGGTGTAAATCTGAATCGCCTCGTTATCTGTGCCCATGGGCACACTAGATTGCAGGTTGAGGCGAAAATGTCTCCCGGAATGGTCCTGCACTACGGTTTCGATGAGTGGATAATATTGACACAAGTTGGAGTAGACCGTGGGTTCAGCCAGGATAACGTAATTACCGTCATAAAGCTGCTGGCTGGAGGCGAGAAGATCGCTCAGCGTTTCGTCATTTAACGCGTAAAGAGTGCTTGTGATCTCTGGCCAGGCGTTCTGCTCGTTCATTGCGGTTTTACCTCTGTGCAATTAAGAATAGCAGATTCTCAAAAGAAATAAAGGGGTCAAAAGCGGCACTTTTAAGGGTTAAAAGGACCATTTCGGCACCTTTAAGTCATTTGCTGCCCTAAGCGCTTCCGAAATTGAGGCGCCATGGGCGTTGGTGAGATCGCGCATCTCATCTTCGCTGATCAAAGTTTTCGCGTCCAGATTACCAGCAGAAAGCATGCGATAATACAGCAGGTTGGCCAGTTCGCTCTGAGTGGGTTGGCGGAAGGGCACATACAGCCCCAGAAATTGGCTGAGCGCCCCGATGTTGCTGGTGACGTTGTTGATATCTTGCAGAAAGACGATGGTTTTTATCTTTTTATTATTTTCAACTGACCATTCGAGCAGCTGGGTCAGGTATTCCTGATCTACTGGCGGTCCATCCAGCACGACCAAAAGCTGATCATCACCTTCTTCCAGCCGTTCGAAGATGCTGTCGATACGATTGGCGTTAGAGCGGGAGGAGGGTAGCGCGAGTGTGTCTACCAAGGCCATCAGGAAGTGACGAGGCTCGGTAAGCGTGTTGGTGTTCATATACATACCGTAGATCTGACCGACGTTGGGGGAGGTGTAATAGGTTTGGGCGATCTTCATCGCCAGCATGCTTTTGCCCCCGCCAGAGGGGCCGGCGAACACCCCCAGATTTTTGGAGGGATCGCTGTTATCATAAATGAAGTCGCTGGCGACACTAAGCACCTTACGCTGCTCACTGACACCTGGGTAGAAGTAGCGTGTGTCAGCATAGCGCTGGAAGGGGTTTTCGAAAAAACCTGCTTTAAGCAATTGGAAACTATCGATCATAAGTCACCACCGTATATTTTATACCCAAAGAGTAGCAAAAGGCGGTAGTTAAGTCAAGTAGTTAAAATATATTGCCAAGTTGCATAAACTGCAACGGAAAGACCGTCAACAAAGAAATTCTGACTTGTTATCCTGACCATATTAATGTAGAATTGGATCAAGCCACTTTATTTGAAAAGGACGCCAATGGCAATTATATCTTTGGTTAATCGAAAAGGCGGTGTGGGCAAGTCCACCATCAGTATCAATCTGGCTGCTGGGCTGGCAATCCACGAGTCGCGCAAGAACAACAGCAAGCCCGTCTTGCTGATCGATATGGACGATCAGCTTTCCGCCACCATCACAGCCATGGGCGGTGGTTTTTCAGAAGAATTCGTGCCAGTAATTACGGCTGACAACAACTATCCTCAGGCCCTCGAGAATGGTTATGGGGCCAGCGAATCGCTTATCGTCAATTCGCTCATTCCCCGCAAGAGGGACCAAAAGGTCAAGCTTTTTCGCACCAACAAGGCGCGCATGGAAAACCTGGAAGCCAGCCTGAAGTCGCGAGAAGAAGCTGACTTCCAGCTGACCTATTTCCTGGAGCCCATCAAGCAAGACTATTCCTACATTATCATAGACAACCCACCATCGGCCGGCATGCTGCCAATGAATTCGTTGGTGGCCAGCTCTCACGTGCTCATCCCCATCGAACCCGACGGTCTTTCCCTGATAGGCCTGGCCGATATCTTGCGCATGATCGAGAGCGTGAAAAAAACCACCAATCCTGACCTGGAGGTACTGGGCATCGTGCCCTCTCGCTTCCGCATGGTGCGGCGGCAATCACAGGATGTAATCGGCGAACTCGAACGCATTTATGGAAACTTATTGCTGCCTTACATTAAAGATTTGGCCGACATTTCGGCAGCCACCACCGCCGGATACGATGTCTATTCTTACAGCCCGGAAAAATCACAGGCTTACCGATGCGTCTCCAATCTGGTTGATGCGGTTTTGGGTAAATTGGGCGCCGCTTGATCTGTGCCCATGGGCACAGATAGGCTGACGGCGTATATCGCGAGGAGTATGAAATGGCGAGACAAGATAACCGAAGTTTTGGAAATTTGATAGATGCTACCACGGCGGCTTTTGAGTCGAGCCAGGCATCGGATGAGCAAGTGATCTTGAGCGGCCCCAAGATGATCAATAATCGGCAGAGTGTTTATCGTGTGCCGGTCTCCATGATCCGACCCGACCGCTTCCAGGCTCGCCTGCTGCTGCCATTGCCACTGCGCAGCGACTTCTACAGCGGTCAGCGTACCTGGCGCGAAACAGTCGGCGATTGGATCGCCTTAGCGAAAAACGATCGTCTCAACCGGCGCCTGCTGGACGAACTGGTCGTGCTTGGAGACTCGCTTAATGACACCGGGCAAATCAAACCGGTAACCGGCCAGGTGGTGAACGAAGGCGGAAGGGATGTTTTCAGGATGCTGACTGGCGAACGCCGCTTCTGGGCTACTGCTCTCCAGGCAGTTTTGAGCGAAAGCGCCGATGAGCCCTATGTGCTGGCCCTGATAGACAACCAGCCTTCCCTCGAAAAGCAAATTGCCGAGAACATGGCCTACAAGGCTTTGACTCCAGTCGGTAAGGCGCGTGCTGCCGCTCGGCTGGTATTGGAGGCTAACCAGATCGAACCCGCTGAAGACGAGCAAGAAAACGAATATTTTCGGCGTGTAGCCGAATTGCGTCTCAACGAGGAAATCAAAGATATCTTGCAAAAAAACTTGCAATTAGAGCGAACTTATTTTGGCAGGTTGATGAAGTTTTTTGAATTGTCTGAAGCCTCACTGGAATTGGCTGACAGGGCAGAGATGCCAGAACGAGTTTTGCGAGAGATCATGCGCTACGACCAAAAATTGTGGCCGGCTGCCGTGGAATATTTTGCCGAATTCGACAACCGCAGCTATCTGGACGTGCAGGCATTTTTAGAACGAGAATCGGGCAAAACTCAAACCAGAAAGCCGCGAATCCCGGCCGACCCGCTGACCAAATCGGCCCGCAGCCTCAAAAAGGTGCTGCTTGGTATGGACGAACTGCCCCAACAGGATAAGTCGGGCTCGCTGGCAGACGCGCTGGTGGGGGACAGCGACAAAAAAGAAGCCCAGGATATCGCCGACAGGATCTCTGCCCTGGCACAGGCTGTGCAAACCAGGGTAGACGCACTGAAGTAAAGCCGGCAGGCTTTGTTAGCAGCCCGGGTTTACAAGCAGCGTCTGACTCGATCTCTAATGATATTTGAACCGGTAACTGAGTAACTCGTTCAGCGCGATCGGGAATGGCTCATCGATAATGGCCAGGCAGGTGAACAATAAATAAAAAACTAAAGTTGGCTGATTCATTTCCAAGCGTAGTACGATATGCATTTACCATCATGCTAACGGTAATCATTGCAGATATATTCTTTTTCAGCGATTCTATCGAGTACTATACGAAAAAGGTATTTTTGCTCTCAAATCGGGAATTGTTAATTATCAGTATTGGGATTTGCCTGGTCCTGGTTCTAGTTTTGAAAAGGCGAAGAAAAGAGTCCGTCAACTACGAACCAGTTGTATTGGCAATTGGCCTGGCAAGCATTTTGCTGTTTATTTTTCAGCTAATTACCGTTCTAAACATGTTTTTTTATTCGGGGTGGGACGCTGGTGGGGTCAGAGATTCTGTCTTCGAAATATTAAATAAGACCTATAACATCTGGTATCCGTATTCAAGGTTTCCTTCAAATATCAACATCACCGCTCTCATGGTCGTAGTCGCAAAAACCTCCCGCCTCATTGGTCTTAATGAATACATCGGTATCTTGACAGTTAATATTCTTCTTGTCAACCTTGCGGGTTTCTTTACTTTTTTATGTGCCTATAAGCTTACACGCAGCATAAAACATGCCATTTTCGCTTGGGTTATGTTTACTCTTTTAATCGGTTTGTCTCCCTGGATTTCGATTCCATACTCGGATACCTACTCAATATTATTTCCAATATTAGCTTATTATTTGTATCTCTCGAGGAACCCGAAAAAGAAGATCGATTCACGCTGGTTTTTCATTGGTTTTTTATGTTTTTATGGTGCCACGATAAAACAGACAGTCGTTATCGTTTTGATCGCCATCATCATTGTTGAGCTTTTGAGAACAATAATACAAACGGAACATCGTAAATGGGTCAGGCTTTCAAGTATTGTTGTGATCATATCTCTTTCAGTCTTTCCGGTCTTTTTGATAAATTCATTTTCTAAGGGTCTCCTTGCCGTTGAACTAAATACGGAAGAGGATTTTTCAATATATCATTTAGCAATGATGGGACTTAATGAAGATACAAACGGCGTTTTTTCTCAGGATGATATAGATTTTTCAGCATCTTTCAAGACGGTTGAAGAGAGAAACGCGAATAATATTGAAGTTATTAAACAGCGCTTAAGAGATTTTGGTTTTTTTGGATACCTGAAATTTTTGGCTAAAAAAACCCTGGTAGTGTTCTCTGATGGATCTTTCGCCTGGGGCGTAGAAGGTAATTTTTATCAGACAGTTCCAGAAAGATTTAGCCGATTTTCATCTATATTAAAAGCGATATATTACAACGACGGTGCCAACCACCTGCTTTTTATTACGATCGAACAGGTTCTTTGGTTTGTGGTCCTAATATTCTTGACCGCCCTGGGCATTCTCACAAAAAAACCTGACCCCAACAAACTCGTGCTCATGTTGATAATTACTGGAATTGTTTCTGCGTTAATGCTTTTTGAGGCACGAGCTCGCTATCTCTATCATTTTTCACCTTTTTTTGTTCTCGGAGCTTCAATTGGCCTTCACCTGATAACAGAAAAAACGATAAAATCTCGAGGTATTTTAAATAGGACGTTGTTCGGGGAAAGAAAGCAGTCAACGGAACATACGAACGACAACATTGCCACCGGATCGGCAAAAACGTTGCCCTGCCTACCACCACAGTAGGCTTGGATCGGGAGGGCAAAATGCGCTTTGTTGATATCCGCTCCGTGGCTGACACTGCCAGCGGCACGCCACCCATCGTGGATATGGGCGCCTACGAGGTTCAGAATAACATCTTCCTGCCACTGATCGTAAGATAACCCGGGGGCGGCCTGGCCCGGCCTCTAGTGAGGAGCGTCCGATGTTAATGGAATGCCCCACTCGTCAGGTGTTTTTCTCTGGCAAGTCACTGATAGTGTCATGATCTCAAAAATTAATTTGAGCCATTTTCATTCTGCGGGAACAAACGCACCGCTATTTCGCGAAAGTCAAATCATACAACTAAAATCACGTGTTCCTTTTCAAAAGGCTGTTAATGAAAACGCGCATAGGGAAATCTATGCCGCGACAACGATTGCTGCCGGTCCGGCCGGTCTGATTGGTGAGCGTCTCTGCCGGGCCGCGGGCTCGATAGCAGACTGCCAGTCATTCACCTGGCTCACTGTGCCCGTGGGCACAGTTTTTTGATACTCAAATATCGATGATGTAATCACCATCTTTAGAGAGGCTGCTGGGACTGATGCCGCTGTTATGTTGGAAGGCGTATTTGGCAATTCCACCCGCTTGCAGGTTGTCACATTATCCATAACAGGTTTCTTTTTTAGTTTAATATGGCTTTTAGCTTGCCCTTATAACCTTGATCAGTCCCCATCTACGGGGATCAGAAAGGGGCTGGGTGAACTCACCTCGCGACCAGCAATATGCACCTGACGGTAAGAGTGAAACCGGGCAAACGATGGTCATCTGAAAGCTTCTGAAAAAATTACACCTTCCTTTTCCGTATCTGATTAGCAGCTCCATGTAGAGGAATGGTGATTGCCGGAAGGCCGCTTGACCTGCTTGGGTTTGTAGTGAAAAACGACCTTCAACCCCTATATTTAACTGTAATATAGTGTGTAGTTAACTTTCGTCTCAAAGCCCAATTTTCTCGCGGTTTTTGGGCCTGCGGGCCACATGCTGGTATGCCAGCACAACGATGCTTTGCCCACGGCCCCCACGAATAGCAAATCCAGCCTCTCTTCAGACCAACCTGTTGTCACCAGCTCGTGTTCACAAAAAATTCATTTGAGGGTTTTTTAGAATAACAGACCTATCTGCCCAAACCAAAAATTCTCTTGCCCCTGTAAATTAAAACTGAACCAGATAAAAAGGACGCACTCTCCCGAGAGCTGGCAGTGACGATTATCTAAAGTCTCAAAATGACAAATTAGGCGCCTTTGCCCAGGTCATAAAAATAGCTGCCAGGTAAAAAGAACCTTTGAGAAGTTGACCAAAGATAATACACCAGCAATAAATGCGCGTAGCCATGGCACGACAAGGCAGGACTATTTTGGAGGCTGGGGTCGATTTGGTGCGCGGAGCCTTTATAAAAAGTATCGGCATGATGTCTGGGGTTCGATGTCGGGATTAATGGTTTTATACCTTGTTTATACGGCGATTATTGTTATTGAAGTACGATGCGCGTAGCCATTATTGGTGGAGGGCTTGCATCTGAGAAAACGAATTAATCCC
>CAZHXQ010000076.1:0-9148 GCA_964536465.1 uncultured Anaerolineaceae bacterium | reverse complement strand
CAGGTTCTCTAAACCGGTCAGATCCTGGTAGAGGAAGGTCTTATGGGCGACAAAGGCGCACTGTTGGCGCCAGTGGCTACTGGTAAGCAATGTCTCTTGCCCGTCAACGAAAAATTTACCCCGATCGGCGCTAAGCAGCCCACTGACCACCCGCAGCAGTGTAGTTTTCCCGGCGCCGTTGCTACCCAGCAGGCAAAGCAGCTGCCCGCTTTGCAACTGCAGGTCGCAAGCCTTCAAGACCGCCAACCGACCGTACGATTTGCTCAGCCCAAGCAATTCAATTTGCATTGTAAAGAATGTCGTCTTCCCGCTCGTCGCTTTTACGAAGAGCCTGTTCACGCACGATGGGAGAAGTCAGACTAAAGGCGCCCCCCAGGATGAGGAATGAAGACCCGATCCACATGAAATTTACCAGCGGGTTGATAGTGGCCTGCAGCGAAACGAAGCCCATGGCCGGATCAAAAGCCAGCAAGATGGTATAGAAGTCGCCCGCAAGCGTGCTGCGTTTTCCGGGAATGCTCACGTATTCGCCACGGTTTTCGTAGACATCCTGACCAGGTGTCAGCCGACCAACGATCTCATCTCCTCGCCACAGGTTTATCTGAGCCCGAACGCTGAGATATTCAGGGGAGTCATAGTTTTGTGAGAGTCCGATATATTCAACACCGAAATTCCCCAGGGGCATCTTGTCGCCGGGAACCAGGGTTCCCTGGATACTTTGGGACATTCCTTCCACGCCAAGAATGCCAAGCATAATCAGCAAAATGCCGGCATGTACCAGAAAAGCGCCATAACGCGAACGCATATTCCAAAAAGCTTGCAGTGGTTTTTCGACCTTGATCAAATCTCGAATAGTTGTGGCTATCAGGACTGACACACCCAGGGCAATGATAAAGAAGGAAATCAGTGCCACCCAGGATTTGCTCAGCCAGATGTAAGCTGCCGCTGTCGTCAATGCCGCCATAACGAGCGGGATCAGGCTGCGCTTGCCAAGCCTCTTTAGACTGGCCAACGACCAACCCACCAACGGGCAAACCGCCATTAGAAGAACCAGCAAGACAAAAAGCGGTGTGGCCGCCCGGTCGTAAAAGCCGCGGTCGAGAGTGATTTCTGAGCCGGTGATGCCTCGCGTGGCTAATGGGTAAATTAAACCCCACAGGCAAACCACAGCGATGCTGACCAGAAGAATCAAGCTATACAAAAAGAGCGAATCTCGGGTGAAGTAAGACTGGAATTCCCAGCCGCTGTCCATTTTTTTCCAACGCCAGATCAATAAACCAATCGATATCGCGATCATTGCTAGCAGAAATACTATCAGTGGCTTGGAAATCGCGCTTTCTCCAAAGGCGTGCACTGAGCTCAATAGCCCGGCCCGGGTGATCAGGATGCTGAAGATAATCAGCAAATAACTGCTCAAAATCAGGATTACATTGGTGCGCTTGAAGATGTTCCGCTGTTGGGTCAGGAACATGCTGTGCAGCAGGCCTGTGCTGATCAGCCAGGGAATTAGCGAGGCTGTCTCCACCGGATCCCAAGCCCAATATCCGCCCCAGCCAAGCACATCGTACGACCACCAGCTGCCCAAAACGAGGCCGGCAGTCAGAAAAATCCAGGCGAACAACAACCATGGGCGCAGCGGTGCAATCAGTTTTTCCCCGTCACCTTTGAGAATCAGATGAGAGAGGGTTTCAGCGAATGGCAGCAAGAAGGCACCAAAACCGATATAAAGCACTGGCGGGTGGATGATCATGCCCCAATGGCGCAAAAGCGGGTTGAGACCAACGCCAATCAACCCGGAATAGATGCTCGCGCCTACTTCAGGTCTGAATAGACTTTCGGCCAGGTTACCATCCGCCAACTGCCAGACTCGCGTAAACGGATTTTCGGCGAAAAGTGAAATCGCGCTGAAGAACATCAGATTGATCAGTGCGAATAAATAGCCCCAGTTGTCCCGCAGGATATGTCGGCGATTTAGTGCCAGCAGCAGACAAAGGTTGATGATCCAACTCCAAAAGAAAAGAGAGCCCGCCTGCCCGCCCCACAAAGCGGTCAGTTTCAGGTAGGTCGGCAGGGCTGGGTTGATCACGCCGACTACATAGGCGTTGCTGTAATCCTGGCTGACCTGCAAGTACAAAAGCGATAGCAGGCTCAACGTATGCAGCACAAAGCCGAGGTTGGTCAACCATCGGACTGTTGGCAAAACCTCGTGTTGTTTACGTAAAATCTGCCAGATAGTGAGTGCAAGGCAGACCAGCATCAAAAGACCCGCGAAGGCGAAAGAGCCTAATCCGAAGTAGAACATGGTTTAGTCCTCAACCTGGTCAGGCAGAATGGGTTCGTATTTGGAGGGGCATTTCATCAGCAGCTCGGTTGCCTGGAAAATTCCGTTTTCGTCCAACAAGCCGGTCACTATCGCCTGAGCTTCGTTTTTGAGCAGATCGGGTTTGACCCCGTTATAGTGGATCAGCATATGGGGAGCGGCTGGATCCGCTACGGCTTCTGCCAGAACCTTGGCCATGCCGCCCATTTCTTCGATCAGTCGATGGTCGCCGGGAATTTGGGCAACCACAAAGCTGAGGTCTAACGTCGCGGGGTCGTATTGAATGCTTTCCCCAATCACCGCGCCAGACATGCGTAATTTTTGCCCTTGCAGCTCGCTCTGTTGATCTAAAAGCTCTTGTACGGTCATGAAATATTGAGTGTTGGAGCGGGTGGCAGAAATCAGCAGAACCGTCAGAGCGACAACAATCACCAGCGCTCCGATAATCAACTTGATGTTGGGTTTTTTATCCATCAGTTTTGACTTTCTGTAGTTATTTTATTCTTTCATTCGGCAAATCCGATTCTTTCGAACCGGCTGCCTGAATTTTAACGTAATCATAGCAACTACGTAAGTGATAAAGTCTACCATTAACGCTTTCTGGCAAATGTGGTAAATGACCATGCCTGATGAGTTTGGCCTGGTCTCTGCGCTCGAGGGCAGACCCCAGCGGCCTTTCGCTAAGCCCTGCAAACCTCGAGATCAGTGGTAATATAAAATCATGAAAAGACCGCTTGAACCAGGCCTGTTGAGGCTGTTTCGATATTTCTCGCTGATCGGGCTGATTTACTTCTCCGCGCGTTGGGTCTACGACGACGTCCGTTTTACTCGCACAGCTTTAATCGCCGTTCCCTCGGTTTATTACGTCATGGTCCATGGGCTGCTTTTCCTCTCGCTTTCTTTCCCGTGGCTGGAACGTAAGCTAAAAGACCGGTTCTTCCCCCTGATCCTGATCATCTACACCTTGGCCATGGTGGGCGGCAGTTGGCTTTACTTATTGGAGCCTGATCGCGGTATCACTCATTTCATATCGCAGTCTTATTCTCTGGTGCCCATTCTGATCGTTCCGGTGGTTTTTATTGCCTGGCAGTATGATTTCAATGCAGTGCTTATTTACACCATGATTACCAATCTGTCCGATTTCATCATCACCTTTCTGATCATCGGCCATATCTCGCTCGACTCGCTGCCCCTGCTCGCGCTGCCTGTTATCAGGGCTTTCACCTTTGCTCTGGTTGGCTTCCTGGTCAGCCAGCTCAACGAAAAACAACGCGAGCAAAAACACAAGCTGGTGTTGGCTAACATGCAGCTGGGTCAGTATGCTAACACGCTTGAAAGCCTGGCAACCAGCCGTGAGCGCAACCGGCTGGCACGTGAACTGCACGACACCCTCGCCCACACTCTCAGCGGCATTTCCGTCAACCTGGAAGCGCTCAAAACCATGGTCCCGGAGGGCGAAACTGAAGCAAATGCCATGCTGGATAATTCGCTTTCCGCCGCGCGCCGGGGACTGGCCGGCACCCGCCGCGCGCTCAAAGACCTGCGTGCCCAACCTTTGGAAGATCTCGGACTCGAGCTGGCGCTGCAGTCCCTCGTGGAAAGCCTGGCTGAACGACAAGAGATGTTGGCTGAAATTCGAATTTCCAACCTCGTCCAGATTCTTCCGCCAAATGTCGAACAAGCCTTCTATCGTATCGGGCAGGAATCGATTGAAAACATCTCCACCCACGCCAGCGCCAGCAAGATTTTCTTCAGTCTGGAAGAGGAAGACGGGGTGGTTTGCATGCAAATCCGCGATGACGGGGTTGGCTTCGACGCCCAACGTGCTCCAGGTCAGGAGAGGTATGGACTCAAAGGGATGGAAGAGCGAGCCACCTCCATCGGAGCAGATTTAGAAGTTCTCAGCCGCTCGGGCGAAGGAACCACCATTAAACTAAGTTGGGAGCGTTATATATGATTAAAGTTCTGATTGCCGATGACCAGGAAATCGTCTGCGAGGGGTTAAAGCGCATTCTGGAGACCGACCCGGAAATACGGGTCATTGGTACAGCCAATGACGGTCAGGAAGCCCTCGACATGATCCATAGAGAGCTGCCCGACCTGGTTTTAATGGATTTGCAGATGCCGCGCATGAATGGCGTGCAGGCTATCCGCCACCTCAAGGAGAGCCATCCCGACTTGCCTGTGCTGGTATTGACCACCTACATGGACGATAAATGGCTTTTCGATGCCATCCGCAGCGGTGCTTCTGGCTACCTGATGAAAGACCAGCCCCGTCAGGAACTTCTCAGCGCGATCCACGGCACCGTGGCAGGGGAATCGTACATCGATCCCAGTGTGGCTGGCAAAGTTTTAAGCAGCCTCGCCAGCTCACCAAATCTGCCTTCCAGTGAGACCTCTTACAATCTGACTGAACGCGAACAGGAAATTCTCAACCTGCTTGCCGAGGGCTTGTCCAACGCCGATATCTCTCACCGGCTTTTTCTGTCTGAAGGCACGGTACGCAACTACACCAGCACGCTCTTCGCAAAATTAGGCGTCACTGACCGCACCCAAGCTGTGATCCTGGCCTTCAGGCAAGGTCTGGTCACCAACGGCGAAAGCCATTAGGCGCCGGAAGAAGCGCCCAAGTTTCACGCCCTGTCAGCAAAGAGCCGATTCACGCGTTCGCTGCCCCACACCATCAGCATCAAGAGAATCAACAGGCTGAAAGGGAAGATGGATAAACTCCACCTGGAGGCGAGCAAACCAACCAGCGGCGGCGCGACCGTCAATCCAACATAAGCCGACGACATCTGGATGCCCATCAACCGTGAGGAGTTCTCCTTCCCAAATCGATTGGGTGTCTCGTGCAGCATCGAAGGGTAAATAGGCGCGCAGCCCATCCCCACCAACAACAGTCCGAACAAACTGAAAATGTTCCCCGGCAGAAACAAGAGCGTAATCCCGAAAAAGATGGCAGTCTGCCCCACGCGGATGAGCGTCTTGCTCGAAAATCGCAAGGTCAGAAAACCGTTGACCAATCGCCCGATCATGATTCCAAAATAATACGAAGCCGCCCAGGCCGTGGCTGTCTCGGCCGCGACTCCCCGGATTTGGACCAGGTAACTGGCAAACCAGAGCCCGGCGGTCAGTTCGAGCGCACAATAAGCGAAAAAGGCGACCAAATTTGGCCCCAGCCCAGGCAATTTCCACAAGCTCCCGTTGGCTCGTTCATCCTTGTGCTCCAGCTCGACGACTTGATCGCTCTTTTTCCAAAGCGGCAATGAAAATATCAGGATCGCCACCAACCCAAACTGTACGATCGAGACCAACCGGTAGCCGCTCTGCCAGCGCTGGGTCAGGCTGATCATCCAGGCCATCAACAGCGGTCCGGCCGTGGCGCCAACCCCCCAGAAGGCATGCAGCCAGCTCATGTGCCGTGAGGTGTAATTACGGGCCACAAAGTCGTTCAGTGCCGCGTCAACCGCTCCCGCCCCCAGCCCCATGGGTACCGCTATCAAACAGAGCCAAAGATAACTGCTGGTGAAAGAATAGCCCAAAAGTGCCAGCGCTGTGATGGTGACGCTGATGGTGGTGAGCAAACCAGTACCCAGCTTTTTGACCAGCCTGCCGGTGAGCAAGCTGGAAAAAATCGTGCCGCCAGTGACAATCATAGAGATCAGTCCCGCCCCGGAAAGCGGCAGTGCCAGCTCGCGTTGCATCAGCGGCCAGGCCGCGCCCAGCATCGAGTCTGGCAAACCCAGGCTGATGAAGGCAAGGTAAATAATCAACAACAGAAAAGTGGCCAACTGTCAGCTGCCTGTGTTTGTTGTGTACGGATCGACAGCAGGCACCTGCGCGGCGCGTGCGGAATATACATGGGGGTAAAGAGATATTATATTCATCGCGCGGCTCAGATCAGGTCCAGGCGGCCTTGCTCCTTGAGCAACTTCACCAGCTCGCGCACCTGCCCCGAGTGTTTCAGGTCACATACCATCAACGCGTCGGGCGTGTCGACAATGATCAAATCCTTCAGACCAGCCCCGGTGATCAGGCGGTTGCTGCCGATCACCAGCGTGTTTTCGGAATCCTTCAGCAGCGCGTCACCCTTGATGCTGTTGCCCTTTTCGTCCATAGGCAAAAGCGATTTCAGGCTCAGCCAGGTGCCCACATCCAGCCAATCCATATCGGCGGGGATGACGATCACATTTTCGGCGTGCTCCATGACCCCGTAGTCGATGGTCTGCTTGGCGATTTCGGTCCAGATTGGTGCCATTTCCTGCTCGTAGTGCGGCTCTCCAATCAGGTCGGCTATGCGCAAAAGGCTGCTGTAGAGCGCCGGCATTTGCCTTTGGAATTCGGCCATGATCACAGCCACCTTCCAGATGAACATGCCGCTGTTCCAACTGTAATTGCCCAGAGAGAGCATGGTTTGGGCGTTGTTGAGATTTGGTTTCTCAACGAAGCGGGCGGCGTGATAGGCTTTGAAGCCGTTCTCCTCGCCCACCAGTCCGTTTTGCTCGATGTAGCCGTAGTCGGTGGAAGGCCAGGTGGGCGTGATCCCCAGCGTGATGATATAGCCCTGCTGGGCGAATTCGAGCGCGGCTTCGACCACGCCGCGGAAGACCTGGGGCTGCCCGATGTGGTGGTCTGCCGTCAATACCGCCATGGTGGCATCGGGGTCGCGCCTGGCCAGGTGGATGGCAGCCAGCCCAATCGCTGAGGCCGTCCCGCGCATTTGGGGCTCGACGATGAAGTTTTCTGGCGGGATTTGGGGCACCTGGGCAGACAGAGCGGCGACGTGGTCGTGACTGGCAACCACCAGGATTTGTTCGGGGGAAAAGAGAGGATGCAAGCGTTCGACAGCGATTTGGAACATACTTTGATCGCTGTAAAGAGAGAGAGATGGTTTGGACTGCTTTTCTCTGCTGAGTGGCCACAGGCGCGTGCCCGCCCCTCCAGCCATAATCAGGGCATAGTTCATTTGAATCCTCCGGATGTTGTAGTGGTCTGTCTAAGCGTCTGCAATTATACCTTTGTTCAAAGCTCGCATCGTAACGCTTGGGTCAAGGTCTGTAATAAAATAGTTGACCTAAAGGTCATTATCCGTGCACAGTCAGGTCCCATTCTTCTTCGCTTCGAGGATGATTAAGGGCGGCACGATCACAAGTCAATGATTTTTTATTGTTATTTTTAACCCAACTAAAAGACTTGACAATGCGCATTGATGCGCATATACTGTTGATGTGAAGCGGTTAGAGTTGATTAAAATGCTTGAGTCTGATGGTTGGTCCTTTTCACGCCATGGAAAACAGCATGACATATATCGTAAAGGCGACAAACAAGAATCCCTCCCGCGACACAAAGAGATAAATGAAATCCTAGCAAAAGCAATTCTTAGCAGGAACAACATTACCTCAAGAGATAGAAAAAAGAAATAAGGAGTTGAAATGAAAGCCGCTTATCCTGTAATCCTTCGTGAAGTTGATGGAGGATACTTAGTAGATATACCAGGATTTGAAATAAATACATTCGGTGCTTCACAATATGAAGCAATCGAAATGGCCCGAGATGCTATTGGCATCGCAGGAATTGATAGATTGGATAATGGAGAATCACTTCCAGAGCCAATAACTGTTAAAGCTATAAAAGCTCGCGGAGGTGACGATTTTATATCGGTGGTCGATATTGATTTTGATCAATATCGCAGTGAATTAGACAACACCTTGGTACGGAAAAACCTTACCATTCCATATTGGATGAATGTCAAGGCTGAAAAGTTGGGGTTAAATTTTTCGTTCGTTCTTCGAGAAGCAGTTAAAGGATATATAGCAGAAGCTGATTCTGAGGATAAGTAATCCAAAGTCAATTATCGATAACCTTCACATTTTATTAGCAAGCTTCAAATCGGCTTGGGGTGCTGCGCAAGACCGGCACGATCACAGGTCAGTTGCCGTGCACGGTCTGCCCGCAGAGCCTTGGGCTTGGAGTGCTACGCAAGGCGGGAACGATCAGAGTCCAAGTAATTATTGTTATGTAATATAATTAAATGACCTAAAAAAGGAGATCAAAATGCCAAACTGGTGCAATAATGTAATTAAGATTACTGGTGAAAAAAACATATTGATGCTTTTATGAAATATATCAAAAAAAACGGCGGTAAATTTGAGTTCCAGATGTTTGCTCCTTACCCAGAGGAATATCAGAAACTTGATGACATCTACTTTAAGGCAAAAGAAGATCACGAACCTACCTTGCCAAAGTCTGGATACGAGCAAGGTGGAGCAAGTTGGATTAACAGAAACTGGGGTACAAAGTGGAATGTTGTGAAGGATGATGTAAGCTTTTCAAGAAAAAATGCCAAAACTTTTGTGGTATTTTTTCTCACTGCGTGGAGCCCCGCCGAGCCCATCGCCAAAGCAATTTCAAAAATGTTTCCTGAACTATTAGTTAGGATTGATTATTCAGAGCCCGGCATGCAATTTGAAGGGCATGCTGTTTATAAGAACGATGTTGAATTAGAAGCCGAAAGACTTGAAAATGTGGATGTAGACGAAGATTTTGATGATGAAGATGAAGACTATGACGATGAAGATGTAGATGATGAAGACTATGACGATGAAGAATATGTAGATGATGAAGACGAAGATGATGAAGATGATGAAGATGAGGAAGATTAGGTGATAAATACTAACTATGATGAGGGGGTAATCCAGCAGCCAACTCACGCAAATTGCATCTGCTTATCCAGGGGAGCCACAATCGCAACCTGCCCTACAGGCGACCTTGAATATTATGCACTACCAAGAATAAACCAGGATTATTCTCAACTTTCTTTCGTAGGCT
>CAZHXQ010000075.1:0-9298 GCA_964536465.1 uncultured Anaerolineaceae bacterium | reverse complement strand
TTGGAAGCTGCTGACCTCGTCAAAATGTTGGAAGAAAAATGGGGCGTCTCTGCTGCCGCTCCTGTGGCTGCAGTGGCCGCTGGCCCCGCCAGTGCCCCTGAGGAAGAAGTTGAAGAGAAGACCGAGTTCGATGTTGTCATCAAGGCTACTGGCCCCAAGAAAATCGAAGTCATCAAGGTCATTCGCCAGCTCACCAGCCTCGGTTTGGTTGATGCCAAAAACATGGCCGAAACCGCTGATGCCAAGGTTCTCGAAGCTGTTGGTAAGGACGTTGCCAATGACGCCGCTGCCAAGCTTAAGGAAGCCGGCGCCGAAGTTGCTGTTCTCTAAATCCATCTAACAAGGAATAAACAAACAACCGCTCCTATTGGAGCGGTTGTTTGTTTATGGCGACCTTTCACATATCTTCCTCACGAGGGTTGCCGAGCGGTATGCCACTGACCAATTATTACCGTTTTTCCTATGCTGAATTAACTCTTCAAACGGGGTCTAATTTATTCATGTGCCATGGCTCGGCGCAGGAAGATCCAGGCGAGGACGAACAGAATGACACCGAAAATTGTCAGATTTACCAACGAAGAAAGCTGAATTCCTATTCCCCTTAACATGACATTTTGCATCAACTGGGTCCCATAGGTCGCAGGAATCAGGTTAGAAATGTAGCGTACCGGGTAGAGCAGGTAGCGCAGGTCTAAAAAGAACCCGCTGAAGAAAACACTGAAAAGCAAGGCTATCATAGAAAGCTGGACCGATTGTGTTTCGGTCTGTGATAAAAAGGAGATGATAAATCCAATCCCTAACGAGGCGAATAGCAACAGGACAACGATTATGAGCAAATCCAACCAGGAACCGAGCATGGTTGAATTCAGTCCAAAGCGGACCGCCAGAATCAAGAAGGCAGCAATTAACAAGCCGATAAACATGTATGAAAAGTATTTGCTGAAGAGTATCTCGATCGGTTTGAGTGGGGAAACACGAAAAAGTTCCATTGTGCCTGCCCTGCGTTCACGTACCAGCGAAAGTGAGGAGAGGGTGATTGTCATGTGTTGCAGGAGTAATACGATAACACCGGGGATAAAGAAATCGGTCGGGCTGATCTCGGTCTGGGATACAGCCTGGATTTTTGAGACGAAGGGGCGGGTCAGTATCGCAGGAGAAATTGAAGTAAAACTTTCTAATTGTTGTTGAAGACTGAGCAGATTCTCTTCTTCCACCTTGAGAGCTGCGATTTGTTCATCATAATTATCCTGATTGTCTTGAATATCCTGTGCAATCGCGGGGTTATCTCGAGTAGCTTGTAGGATCTTCAGAATGTCTGCTTCGCCCTGGTCAACACCCCCAAATGTCTGACTCACACCCTGCAGCAAACTGGCGCTGGCACGCACAGCGACTTGCAGTGTTGAAAGGTTACTGCGCACTTCTCGTTGATGACGCCGGGCTGAAACAACATCTCCCTGTTCTAACATTAGGCGAACGTTTCGGGTATCTTCAAGCGAACTCGCAATCAGTGGCGCAATGTTCTCTGCTTCGGTTTGACCTTCTTCGGCGACAGACTGAATCAGCTGTCGATTGATGGATTGGGCGAGAAAAGACCCCATATATTCCGCATAAGCGACCTGGTTTGGATCGATTTGGTTGTGATAAATCTCGATGGTGGCCTGTTGATTCGAACTGATAGTTTCATAGACGTTATCGGGAATGACTACGCCTAAATCGATAGCATTACGGTTTAAATTGCTAATCATAAGCTCGAAATCGTCAGTTGTACCCACAAGATCAATCACATAATCAAGCTCCTCCAATTTGCTTTGAATTTGTTCGTTAAAGGGGTTATCCTGCTGAAGGACAAACATGGTGCGTTCAGGAACCCGCTGGTTTGTATAACCGATACCAAAGAGAAGCAAGATCAGAAACGGACCCAGAATCAGGGTCAGGATCAGCTTGGGTTGGCGTAAAATCTCAGTTATCTCTTTGGAAAGGAATGAAAAGATGCGAACCAGGAAGGAGCTGATGCGTCTCATGCCGAGTCTCCATTTTCTTGTTTGGGAGTCATGGTCTTTGCGCGGTAATCTTCGATCAGCTTCACAAAAACATCGTCATAAGGAGGGAGGTATTCTTCAGCCGAGCTCAAGTCCAGGCCCTTGGATTTAAACCATTCGATGACCTGTGGCAAAGCCGTGCCGGCTTCGTCTACAAGAAGACGCAAAGTGCCATCATTCTGGAAAGTCAATTTTCCCCTGACGAATGGTAATTGTTCGAGCTCTCGAGTCTGTGTTTCTGAAAGCGGTGTGAGTGTGCGTAAATTAAGGATGTCATCCCCGAAGGCGGATTTGATGAGATCGTCTGGTGTTTTTAGAAAGAGCAACTTGCCTTCCGCCATCACCCCGACTAAATCGCAGTATGAGGCTTCGTTTACATATTGTGTGGTGATAATCAGCGTCTTACCCTGATCACGTAGCTCGATGAAATGGTCCCAAAACTTACGGCGCAATATTGGGTCGATACCCGCGGTAGGTTCATCAAGGAAGATCAAATCAGGGTCATGGACCAACGCGGCGGCAAGAGCAAGCCGCCGTAGCATTCCACCTGAGATATTTTTTGCGAGCTTTTCCGAATCGCCTCCAAGCTCCACAAATTTCAAAAGATCTCTGATCCGGCTGTTGCGGCGAAAGGGTCCCAAACCATAGATTGCGGCAACGAAGTTTAGATTCTCGCGAATCGAAAGATCGGGATAGAGAACGAAATTTTGGGTCATGTAACCGATCTTTTCCCGTTCAAGTTGAGTAAAAGATTGAGGGTCTGAATTCAAGACGCGGATTTGTCCTTCAGAAGGGTGGTAAATTCCAGTCATTAATCTCACGGTTGTGGTTTTCCCGGATCCACTTGGCCCGATTAGGCCAATGATTTTTCCTTGAGGGATTACAAAAGTCAAATTATCGGCTGCGTTCTGCTTACCGAAAGTTTTGGTGACAGCTTGGAGACTGATTAACCTGTCAGTCATACTTATAGCCGTGGTAGTACCTTGATTATCCATAAAAAAATTCTCCGCATCTAACGATTACCGTGTAAAGCATAACCTAATAACAGCAGCTTCCCCAAAAAATATAAAGTGTTCAAAGTTTCCTTTACTTCACGACGCTGCCCCCTGACTTGGCGGATCCTTGTCGTTTTTTCTCTTTTCATATAGTAGAGAGCCAAATAGGAATAATCAATGCTGATTTACTGGCAAGTTCTTTGATGTATTTATCTCTTTCTGTTGCGGTCCTATGTTCGTTACCTTGTACAAACATTGCTTCCCGTTTCTTCTTTTGCTATTCTTGGGTTTGTAAGAGATATGGTTTGGTTATTTATGCTGCCATTAAGGCAACCATTCTATCTAAGATTACGGACTGGCACCAAAAAGGAAAGTATGAAAAAAGAAGAGAATATTTTTCAAGTCGCAATCAAAGTGGTGAAACTAACTTTTCAGGAATGGAAAGACGATAAAGCTTCCAGGCTTGCGGCAGGGCTGGCATATTACACGATATTTGCGCTGGCACCCATGGTTTTGGTTATCCTTTCCGTTATTGGCTTATTCATGGATCAGACTGTAGTAGGCGATTTGCTCATACAACAAGTAAGCCGTTTGGTTGGTGACTCGGGAACGGCTTTTTTCCAGACAATTGTCGATGTCGCCCTCGAACCAAAAGAAAACAACCTGCTGGCCACAATAATCGGAATCGTGGTTGCCCTTCTCGGTGCTACGGGTATCTTTATTCATCTTAAGGATGCCATTAACACTGTTTGGGGGGTTGAGAAGAAGCGTTTTGAGGGTTTGGTAGGTTTGGTCCGGGTGAGAGCTGTCGCATTTACCTCCATCCTCGTGATTATTTTTGTGCTTTTAGTCTCACTGTTATTCAGTACTGGATTGAACGCTCTTCTGGAGATGATCAACCTGGCTGGAGATACCACATTCATCCTCGGTCTGCTCGGTAACCTGGTGTCCTTGCTGATGACAACCCTGGTATTTGCCCTGATGTATAAGTTCCTTCCAGATGCGGATGTTAAGTGGAGAGATGTGTGGATTGGTGCGTTTTTCACGGCAATTTTGTTCATG
This sequence comes from uncultured Anaerolineaceae bacterium, assembly GCA_964536465.1. GTDB lineage: Bacteria > Chloroflexota > Anaerolineae > Anaerolineales > Anaerolineaceae > Mesolinea. The sequence continues at coordinate 5,202 of CAZHXQ010000075.1, read as the reverse complement.
GTTGGAAATTTTGCTCTTGGTAAGTACCTCGGAACAAGCAATCTGGGTGAACTCTACGGTATCGCTGGTTCCGTGTTAATCTTGTTGACCTGGGTCTACTATTCAGCTCAAATCTTGCTCTTCGGGGCGGAATTTACGCAAGTGTACAGTCATAAATATGGCACCCGTTCACTTTCTTTAGAAACGACACTAGATGGGGCCAAAGATACTGAGATTCAGCCTGAAGCAGACACAGTTGCGGCCGACTCAAGCGGGTTACAACCAGTTGCGACTCCTGGAATTACCAATATTGTTATGGATGAAGAGATGAAAAAGAAACAAGAATTCTGGAGGTTGATCTTCGGCTTCATCCTGGTTCCATTTGTAGTGTTGAGGCTACTTAAGCCAGGAAAGAAATAAGAAGGCTAATACAACCCCAGCCCCTGCGAAGTGGCAACCAAGGAGCCTGGTATGCCCAAATTCGTCCTCGAACCAAAGCCATTGCCCCAACATGCGATCTTGTAAAGAGCGAATAGCTTGAGGTTATTGTCTTCAAATAAAAGCTTGTAATCACACTAATTAATATCTATAATTAAAAGCGACCACATTTTGTAAGGTTCAGTAAATGCCATGTGAAAAGCAGAAAGAAAAAGGAGGGTTGCCATGAAAGATAATTTGAAATTATTAATAAGAATGTTATTGATTGGGCTCATTTTGTCATCTTGCGTGGTTGAAGCGACAGAAGCTGTTCCCACAGGGATAACAGGAATAGCAGAGACAGAGCGTTCGGGACAATATGAAACCCTGCAGGCGATTATTACCGAACAAGCAGCTACCTTAGAAAGTCTCAGCACACCCGAGAGCCCAGCTCAGATGGAAGATGATACTGGTGAATTTACTGTTATTGAGAAAGAGGGCTTCATTTTGAAGGTGCCCAATCAGGTGGCCAACGACATCGTTGTCTCGAACGTTTTGGCTGATAACCCGGAAGAGGGGTGGCCTGAATTGGCATTGCCTGCACGCCGTGTGATCGGTTTTGAAGAATACAGCATTCTAAATCATTTCCATAAGCCCCAGATCTATGTTATACCCATTCAGAAAATGATAGAAGATGGTCAGCACGGCGGAACGGTGGCAATAAACCTGCAGGCGTTGTTGGCGGACCCCAACTTTGATCTGCGGCAGGAAGGCAACCTGCCTTTTCTTCCCCCATTCAATGCCGCGCAAGTATTTCATGTTTTGGAAAAAAGGCTAGATTCGGACCATAATAGCGGTATTCGTTTTCTGACGCTGTTTTCACAGGGAATTGTGGGTGTGACTAATTACGAAATTTTCTATACTTACCAGGGAATCAGCGCAGACGGACGATATTACATTGCAGCGGTGTTGCCTGTTAAAAGTTCACTGCTCTCCGATACCCTATTAAGTAATGAAGACCTGGACAAAATTGTTGATGAGTACCAGGATTACATTGAAGGCATGACCGATCTGATCAGGGCAGAGAATGGTGGAGTTGTGACGCCCAGCCTGGAATCGCTGGATGCGATGATGGTGTCATTGGTCATTCAAAACTAAACTCTGGTGAGCGCGAGTGAGCGCGGCTTATGTTCGCAAGAAAAAACCTTTTAGTACTTGTGAAGCGACTGGAGGTTCAACGGAGTGGGTCTGCCCTTCAAGCAGATGCGACTCTGCATAGGGAATGGCATGGGTATAATCGACCATAATCCCGGGTGCAGTCTTGAAGCTTTTTGTGCCAGCCATCATTAATACCGGCATTTGCAGGTCTTTAGCACGGCTTTGGAGGAAGAGTTTGGAGGCTCTCTGAATTTTCAATTCGTAAGCGAGCGTGGGGGCCATATCGATGATGGTTTGAGCGTGTTCTCCTGATAAGGTCTCCGCGATCAGGTCTTCCTCCATGCCCACGAAATGCATGAAGCGGGTTACCAGGGCCAGGTTTTCTCCCCTGGAGACTTGATGTTTGATGTATTTCAGAAAGAAATTCGTTAGTTGCCTCTCAAGCCAACCTCCTGAAACCGGCGGTTCATAGGCTGCTACCGCGACCACCTTTTCTGGAAATTCTGCAGCGGCAAAAAGAGCCAGGGCAGCTCCGGAGGAATGACCATAAAGGTTTGCTTTGCCACCGTGATGTTCAATCAGGGTATCGAGGTCTTCGAGCTCCTTGTAGACGGTATAAGGGGGCGTGTCTCCGCTTTGACCGCGACCACGACGGTCATATGTCAGGACGGTGAAGGAATCCTGCAGATAGGGCACCATCTCGCCGGGGACACCAAAATTGTGTGTATTGAGGGCTCCCGTAGTGATGATCAGTAAGGGTCCGTTACCAGTAGTCTTGTATGCGATGAGTGTGCCATCTTTAGAGTGTAAGATTTGCATTGTTTGATTCTACCCGGAAAAACCTGGGTGTAAGCAATTGTAAAACAAAGATTGTGACCCTGATAAAGCAAGGGTTTTGGCGGGCTGAAAGGAAAAAGCTGAGCATGGAAGCGAGCTCAGCTTTTTACCCCTGAGAAACAGCTGTTACTGACCTAATTGGCGGATGACCAGAACAACTTTTCCTTGAACCTCAACGATATCGGGGTCCGTTATATAAATTGGCTTCATGGATGGATTGGCAGGCTGCAGGCGCACACGTCCGTTTTCCTGATAAAAGTATTTGAGCGTGGTTTCATCGCGATCGTTCAGCCAGATGGCAACCATCTCGCCATTGCTGGCACGATTGGTACGCTTCATGACCACGATGTCACCGTCGTTGACCATGGCATCGATCATGGAATCACCCTGAACCCTGAGAGCGTAAAGCTCGTTGGGATTGTCACCTTTAGGGAGCAGGCTGCGGGCGATATCAATACCGGAATCGGGGTCGTAGTAGCTGAAGTCAGATGCCGGAACGGGCATTGGCACGCCAGCGACAATGTTACCAACCAGGGGAATGGTGATCAAGTGTTCCAATAACTGGGAAACGTCCGCTTTGAGACTCTGCACCAATTCACCAGCACTGTCTTTGATCAGGTTGATTCCCCGGGACACATTGGCCTGTCGTTCGATGTAACCCATTTCTTCCAGTTGGTTGAGGTAGTAATTGACAACTGAGGTGGAGCTGATTTGAGTCTCTGCACCGATCTCGCGTATTGAAGGTGGGTAACCCTTCTCATCCTGCCATTGGCTGATGCAGGCGAGAATATCCTTGTGTCGCTGGTTTAAACCCTTGTTTTTTCGTGCCATAGTAACCGCCTTTTCAGGTTTACATGTTCTATGGGATTATATTATCAGAACAAATGTTCACTGTCAAGAATAAAACTACAAGTATCACAGAGTAACAATAGCAGCAAAGTGGATGAATTCACAATCCAGGGGCAGATCTTTCAGTTGATAATTGTTTCAACGTTTATCGCGTTTTTGAGGCATCGGGTATGGGAATTGCACCTTGTCTTCTAATGAGGTGGCCATGAAGAATAAAATAGGGATACTTACTCTTTTATTGGTATTGCTGGCCGGTCTGATCCCGGCGTATGCCGGCAATGAGAGCGACTCCCTGCCCTCTACACCAGTCGAGCTTGAGCCTTTTGGCATAGATTTTGGGTTGGCAGATGAAAATGAAATTTGGCTAAAGTCAGGCAGCCAGCTCTACTATAGCCAGAATGCTGGCCAGCAATGGAGTGATATCAGCCCGGAAACACACCTGAGCCAGCCTTATCTCATCGTCTCTTTTCCTGATTCCAAGCGCGGTTATGCGCTTTATCTGACACAAACAGAAACAAGACTCAATCTCGAACTTTACAAGACCAGTTCGAAAGGTGTAAGCTGGATTAAAGTTGCAGGAAATCTGGAAGAAGAGTTGAATAAGCAATTCAGTCGCCCATTCGCAAAGATCGAGATGCAGTGGCTGGACGAAAACAGAGCATTTGTGCTGGTGAAAGAGGCCACCAGCAGCAATTTCAGCATGGGCACCTTATTTGTCAGCGATGATGGCGGCAGAAGCTGGCGACCACTGGAGGTCCCGGTGGCTGAAGCATTCATCTTTCTGAACCGGGAGCTGGGCTTTATGCTCAACCCCGCTGATGCCACGACCTTGTATCGCAGTTTGGACGGTGGCGAGAGCTGGGAGCTTTTCTCGCTCGAACTGACCGATCAGATCGACCACCTGCTTCAAATTGGGTTGCCCATCCAGCTCAAAGGAAAACAAACCTACCTGCCGGCCAAAACTGTTGGAGAAGACCTTGGCGAAACCGATGTACTGTTAAGAATTGAGCCATCCCCCACAACGAAATCAACTGCGGCTCAAGGAATGCCCGAGTTGCTGCCTCTCAGGGTCATATTTGGGGAGAAACAGGTTCCACCCGCAGAGCTCAGCCAGATCAGTAAAATCCAGACGCAAGACGCCCATAAGTTGTGGGTTGGATTGATGAGTGGGGAGTGTACTACCTTCACAACAGATGGCGGTGAGGGAGCGACCACCTGTGAGCGCAGCTGGCAACTGGGCAGGAGTGTTAACGGGGGTTTGGATTGGGAGCTTGTAGGTTTGCCGAATGGTCGAAATATCGCCAGGGATAGCTTTATTAGCAGTAAGGGCGGCCTGGAGGAAAAAGAACCGGCTATGGTGTTCTATTCCGGTGAGTGGGTGCAAAACTTTTACGGGCATGCTTTTGATAAGTGTGAGATACCAACTCTCAACCAGTTACAGACCTGGTATTCTAAAAGTCCATACAAAGCGGTTAATCTGTATATCGGAGGGATCTCGAGATTCTGTTCAAATAAACCGCTCTCAGCCGCGTATCTGCAAGCCATGTCCCAACAGGGATGGCGTTTTATCCCAACCTGGGTCGGTCATCAGGCTCCATGCGCCAAGTATAAGTATCCATTCCCTTACGATGTCGCAGAGGCGTACCAGTACGGTGTCAATAACGCAAACCAGGCTAAGGCGAGATTGATGGAATATGGCTTGAGCAGCCCGGATGGATCAGGGAGCATTATCTATCTTGACCTAGAACACTTCACTTACTCCAGTGCTTGCTCAAAGGCTGCGAGAGCTTACGTAAACGGATGGACTACGCGGCTTGCCCAGCTGGGCATTCGCTCTGGTCTTTATGCCACTACCAGCAACATCACCGATAACCGGTTTTTTGACCTGGAGGGCCCCGAGCCCGACGCGATTTGGCCTGCTGAATGGTATCGTACGCCGGGTTTCAGGGAAGATGAGACTGT
>CAZHXQ010000074.1:0-9549 GCA_964536465.1 uncultured Anaerolineaceae bacterium | reverse complement strand
GTTTAATTCTGGGCACAAACCTTGTGTCTGGATTTAACCTGACAACGCTGTTGGTTTCAATAGGCGGCGCTGTGTTGGTTCTGTTGATTTACAACTGGCTTATCAGCCGCAGATAATCAGTTCTTTCCACCCAAGGTCGGCATAAAGCCGACCTTTTTTTGTGCCTTGAAAAAAATATGCTGATCTTACTCAAAAGCTTTTTGCACGGCCTTAAATCCGGGGGCTCGCTCGCGTGTGCTGTTGCTGATCACCAACCCTTCATTATCACAGACCATCCTTACACGACCATCCTTACACGAATCATTCATCGTGGTCGATTATCAGCTAAAATTTTCGTAAAGATAACCAATATCATGGAAGATCCCTTCCCCTTAGAATGGAGGCCACTATGTCCGATGACATCCCTGAAGTAAACGCCCGACGCAGACGCCGCAGCAGCAGCAAGCCCTCCCAGCAGGCCGAGCGGCCAGTACGTCGTCAAACACCACCTCGCCCTTCCTCCTCAGGAGGCGGCGGGATCGGCATGACCCCACCGCCGGGCTCTGGCTCGGGAGGCGGTGGCTTTTCTCCTTCGGGGGGTGGCTCTTTTGGGACCGGTGGACTGGGAGGTCTTGGCGGCTTACTTGGTGGCCTGGGCTCCGCGGTCGGCAGACGGCGGGGTGGCTGTGGGAGTATCGTCGGCATCATCCTGGTTTTGCTGGTGGTCTTTTTTCTTTTCCGAATGTGTTCCGGCGGCAGTTCCTTATTACCTCAGTCCGGAATCAACCAGCCTTCCAATTCACAGCCAGGTCAGGGCGATTCTTTCGCGCTTCAACAGCCCACCCCCGACGACACCTACATCCAACCTTTCTCACCAACCGCAATCTGGCCCACTGCCCTGCCATCTGATAACTCGGGCAAAACCTGGCTGGTCATGCTGTATCAAAACGCGGACGATAATGCACTGGAACGCGATATCCTGATCGACCTGAACGAGGCAGAAATGATCGGTTCGACCGATCAGGTCGTCATCGTCAGTCAGTTTGACCGCTACCGGGGTGGCTACAGCGGCGACGGGGATTGGCACACCACCCGGCGTTACCTGGTCACCTACGATAATGACCTAAACCGCATTGGCTCCGAACTGCTTGCAGATATTGGCGAGGTCAATATGGGTGAGGCTGCCACCCTGGTCGATTTTGTCGCCTGGGCTTCACGTACCTACCCGTCCGACAATCACGTCCTGATTATGTCTGACCACGGCATGGGTTGGCCTGGCGGCTGGTCAGACCCGGCCCCCAGTCAGCGAGACAACAGTTCCAACGCCCCACTTACCAATGCCATGCAGGACGACTTCCTTTACCTCAACGAGCTGGAAGACGCGCTCAGACAAATCCAGTCGACTACCAGGATCGATAAATTCGAATTGATTGGGCTGGATGCCTGCCTGATGAGCCAAATGGAGGTTTATGCCGCGCTGGCTCCCTATGCCAGGTACGCGGTAGCCTCCGAAGAAAACGAACCTGGACTGGGCTGGGCTTATTCAGCCTTCCTCAGCTTGCTGGTCTATGACCCCGATATCCCCACCGCCGACCTGGCAGCCAACATCGTGGACAGTTATATCACTCAGGATCAGCGCGTGGTGGACGACCGCGCCCGGGCAGAGTTTCTGGCCCAAAATTCCAGCAGCGGGGGTTGGTTCACGAATCGCATGAGTGCCGACCAACTCTCCCAGCAGCTTGGCCAAAACATCACGCTGACAGCCGTAAATCTCGAAAATTTCCCCCTCTTGGTAGACGCGTTGAATCAATTGGCCTACCAGCTACAACGGCTGGATCAACGCGTTGTCGCCCAGGCGCGCAGCTACGCGCAGTCATTCTCATCGGTTTTCGGAAGCAATGTGCCGCCATCTTTTATCGATTTGGGGCATTTTGTGCAGTTGATCTACAAGAACAGTAAAGACGCCAATGTGCGCCAGGCTTCCGAGATGGTGATCGATGCCCTCAACCAGGTTATCGTCGCTGAGAAACACGGCCCTGGCAAACCTGGTTCCACCGGCATCGCCATTTACTTCCCTAATTCGCAGCTATATTCCAATTCGGCCACCGGCATGGCTTCTTATACGGTAATCGCTGACGCTTTCAGCCGTTCGTCGTTATGGGATGACCTATTAGGCTACCATTACTCGGGCCGCAATTTTGACCTGACCGCGGCCGAGCCAGTCTCGGTTGCACGCGCCAGCCAGGTTCCGGGTTCAGGAAATATCCAGATTGGGCAGGTCGAAGCTTCCGCCAGTAGTGTTAGCCCAGGCGATTTTGTGGATCTCAGCGCGGTCATAACCGGCGAAAACATTGGGTACATCTATTTGTTCACTGGCTTGATAGATGAGGAATCCAACAGCATCTATGTCGCCGATATGGATTACCTGGAAACTTCCCAGACAGCGGAGCTCTCTGGCGTGTATTACCCCGTCTGGCCAGATGCGGAACAATTCCGCCTCAATTTTGAATTTGAGCCGATAGTCTTCACCATCACCGACGGCAGTCAGGAGGTGCTCGCTTTGTTCAACCCGCTTAGCTATGGTTCCGACCCCGACCAGGCCACCTACGCAGTCGACGGCACCTATACTTTTGCATCTACTGGCGAAACGCGCAAGGCCCAGCTGATCTTTAAAGGTGAGAACCTCTTCCAGATCTATGGTTATGTCGGCAGCACCACTGCGGGCGCCGCCTCCGAAATCACCCCTGAAGCTGGGGATACCTTCACCATAAGCAGGCGCTGGATGGACCTCGACACTGATGGCAATGTGGCAGGGGTCTCGTTCGATGAGGGCGACACGATCACCTTCAGTGGTAACCCGATCAGATGGGGCAGTCAATATTTGCCTGATGGAAGTTATCTGGTCGGCTTCCTGGTAGAAGACCTTGATGGCAACATAACCCCGGCTTACACACAAATAACTGTACGCTGAGTCGAGAGCCTTCTGCATCAAAAGAAGCCTGTCATTGCCAGGCTTCTTTTTTGTAGGGCTTTAGAACACGATTTACAAGATGATATAATTTGGAGTCTTTGGAGCAAATCGGTAAAACATCATGCAGCGCAGCTTTTTCTTGGTCATTGGCTTTCTGGCTTTGGGTCTGGGAATGGTAGGCATAGCTCTTCCAGTCTTACCGACCACCCCATTTTTGCTCCTGGCGGGGGCTATGTTCATGCGCAGTTCTGACCGATGGTCTCACTGGCTGTTAAATCACCACACTTTTGGGTCTTACATTCGAAATTACATTGAGCACAAAGCCGTAGCCTGCCAAAGCAAGATTTTGGCCATGGCTCTCTTGTGGCCCACCATCCTTTTCTCCGTCTGGCTGGTGGACTGGCTTTGGCTGAAGGTCTTGTTGGTCCTGATTGCCACCGGAGTCAGCATTCACGTATTGAGCCTGAAAACTTTGCCGCGCTCATAGCGCCAGGGCGAGCACAAGTATCCAAATGATCATAGAGAAGAAGATCGACCACTCCGCCACGGCAAACTTCCAGACCCTTGGGCGTTCCAACCCCGCAGTATCGAGAGCTTCCTGGTCCTGCTTGTGCACTGACCACATCAAGCCTAAAAATACCGCAAACGCCAGCACGGGGATCAAGCCCACCAGCCCCAACCAGCGTGAAACCAGCGGATCTTGTCCAGATTGGGACCCGATCGCGAGCGAGAAAAACAGCACCATCAACAAACCCGCTCTGAAAAAGGCGATCGCTGCGATCGAATGAAGCTTGATTTGGTTCATGGGAAACGCGCCCACCATGCTCAATGCAAAACCCGCAATCACTCCCAGTAAGAGCCCGGCCTTCGCCCAGAAACCAGGCAAAATCATCCCCAGCGACAGGCTGGCGAGCATGATGCCAAGCCCGGCAAGTATCATCGCCAGATTGAACATCCAGGAGAGCCGGGATACGCCGGTTTCTCCCAACTCTGAAATGTAGTGATTTAGAAAAGAATACTTTTCACCCTCTGTTCCCCGATATAACAGACTGGGGATGGTAACACCAATCACCCCCACGATCACACCAACCAGACCGGCGAGCTTAAAGGTGGAAGATTGTGCCAAAAAGTTCATAAAACCCTCTCCTCGTCAGACATAATCTTAACTCAAAACAGGTGCGGTTTTTCATTGGATCGCTGCTGTTTTTTCATAGGGCTGGGGCTTGTCTCCAGCCGCCTTGTCTTTGGTTGAGATCGTGCTGTTCTTTCCAATGACTGGGGCTTGTCTCCAGCCGTCTTAATCCATGCCCTACCCGTTATCCCTATCTAATCAATCTGGCATTTCGATATAGCCCGACATTGTGCGGGCTTTTTCTCCGATGATGAAACGCCTGCGCTCAAAGTCGATCACCCCTTCGACCCGCAGCTTGCTTAACTCTTTTGACATCGCGGTGCGGTCAACTCCCAGATAATCTGCCAGCTGCTGGCGATTAAAAGGGATCTCAAAGCTCAGGCTGCCATGCCTGCGCGATTGCGAAGACAGGTAAGAAAGCAGTTTCTCCCTTGTGGTTCGTTTGGACATGTGCCCAATTTTCTCGTTGAGGAGCAAGTTTTTCTCCGCCAATTCCGCGACAAGGTTTCTGATCAATTTATGATGAAAGTCACAGGCTTTTTCGCAAGTAGTTAATGCCTTGCGCATTTCTAAAAACATAACCCGCGCATCCTCTGTCGCCACGACACTGACGGTAATTGGAGTTGAGTTTGTGCTCGCGAAACTCTCTCCAAAGAGATCGCCAGGGGAAAGCTCGGCCATGATGGTTCGGTTGCCCCAATAATCTTCATTGAACACCAGCACTTTGCCCAACAACACTACTCCGATGGCATCAATTTTGTCACCATATCGGTAGATGTACTCGCCTTTGAAATATTCACGGTTGTAAGATGCCAGACACCCCAACAAAAATCTGATTTCTTCCTCATTGATTCCGTTGAAAAGCCGCGAGTGTTTCAGTAATTGGATATCTTCTTTCATCTTGACCTCTACGTGGTTTATACCACAATCTGATGGTATTCTATGCAATTTAACAGCTTTCTTACCGCGGTAGTCACTCCGCCCAATTTCGAGCGATATAAACAGAGGGGGTCTGCAGCCTGCCGGCTGAGGGCGATGCTCTGGTACAATTGTTAAAGGGTTTATATTGGGGAGGCCCAAACCAAGTTGGGTTAAATCTCTGACCTGACATAAACCGCAAACTACTAATCTTGTAATGCCTGTTAAAGGCAGTTGACTCACACAATCACAATCTAAACGAAAGGATTACACACAAAATGGAAGAAACCAGACCTTATGTATCATGGGATTTGATGAATTCATTTCTCATAGACGCCTTTGTTGGCTATGGCGTACCTAAAGAGGATGCCGTAATTTGCGCTGACGTATTGCTAGAAAGTGACCGAAGAGGCATCGAAAGCCATGGTGTCAATCGCTTCAAACCAATTTACATCGACCGCATCGTCGCCGGAATCCAGGAACCGGTCACTGAAATCGAGATCCTCAAAGAATCTCCTACTACTGCCGTGCTGGACGCTAACGATGGCATGGGCATGGTGGCCAGCCACAGGGCCATGGAAATCGCCATAGAGAAAGCCAAAGAGTTTGGCATGTCAATGGTAGTGGTGCGTAATTCCACTCATTATGGCATCGCGGGCTATTGGGCAACCATGGCGACCAACGCCGGCATGATCGGCATCACCGGCACAAACGCCCGACCCTCGATCGCTCCCACATTCGGTGTGCAAAACATGCTCGGCACCAATCCGCTGACCGTCGGCTTCCCAACCGATGAAGAATTCCCCTTCATGCTGGACTGCGCGACCTCCATCGTCCAGAGAGGGAAAATTGAATACTATGCCAGGATTGGCAAAGACACACCTGCTGGCATGGTGATCGGCTCGGACGGAAAGCCCAAGACCGACAGCAAACAAATCCTCATTGACCTGCAAACAGGTGAGGCGGCCCTGGCACCGCTTGGCGGCATCGGCGAAGAACTGGCCGGCTATAAAGGCTATGGCTACGCCACCGTCGTCGAGGTTCTCTCTGCCGCGCTTCAGGCAGGGAACTTCTTGCACGCGCTCAGTGGCATTGGTGAACATGGCGAAAAAGTCCGTTTCCATCTTGGTCACTTCTTCATCGTCATCAACCCTGAAGCCTTTATGGGTCTCGAGACCTTCAAGAAAACCACCGGTGATATCTTACGGCAGCTGCGTGCTTCGACCAAAGCGCCCGGTGAAGATCGCATCTACACCGCTGGTGAGAAGGAATATCTCGTCTGGCTGGACCGTAAAGACAAAGGCGTCCCCATCGGTGAGGCGGTACAGAAAGAAATTTTGGCTGTGCGTGACGCGCTTGGCCTCGATTACAAGTTCCCCTTCGAGGAATAACCGTGAACTACGCTGAAGAATCCCTGAAAAAACACAGAGAGTGGCGCGGCAAGATCGAAGTTATCGCGACTGTGCCCGTCAAAAACAGTCAAGATCTTTCCTTGGCCTATACCCCCGGTGTGGCGCAACCCTGCCTTGAAATCCAGAAGGATGTCAACTTAAGCTATGAGCTTACCCGGCGCTGGAATATGTGCGCTGTCATCACCGATGGAACCGCCGTATTAGGTTTGGGGGATATTGGACCTGAGGCGGGTATGCCGGTCATGGAAGGTAAATGTGTCCTCTTCAAGGCTTTTGGAGACGTAGACGCTTTTCCACTTTGCATCAAGAGCAAAGACATTGACGAAATTGTAGAAACGGTCTACCTTCTCAGCGGCTCTTTTGGGGGGATTAACCTGGAGGATATTGCCTCTCCGCGCTGCTTTGAAATTGAAGAGAAACTCAAGCAAAAATGCGATATCCCCATCTTCCACGATGACCAGCATGGCACTGCCGTCATCACCCTGGCAGGGCTCACCAACGCCCTGAAGGTGGTTGGTAAGAAAAAAGAAGATGTCAAAATTGTATTCTCAGGAGCAGGAGCTGCTGGCACAGCAATTGCAAAATTGCTGCTGGCAGACGGCTTTAAGCATATAACCCTCAGTGACATTTATGGTCCTGTCTATAGTGGCCGCATTGAGGGGATGGATCCTTACAAAGAAGCACTGGCTGCGCAGACCAATTTGAGCAAACAAACCGGCACGCTGGCAGATTTATTGGTCGGTGCGGATGTTTTTATCGGTGTTTCAGCTCCCGGGCTGGTCACAACCGAGATGGTCAAAACCATGAGTAACGACGCCATTGTATTTGCCTGTGCCAATCCCACTCCCGAAATTTTCCCAGATGACGCCAAAGCTGGTGGTGCCCGGGTGATTTCCACCGGCCGGAGTGATTACCCCAATCAGATCAATAATGTTTTGGCGTTCCCCGGCATTTTCCGCGGGGCCTTTGATGTGCGTGCCAGTGACATCAACGATGCCATGAAGATAGCGGCTGCCAGAGCCCTGGCAGGGCTGATTCCAGAGGATGAATTGAACGAGAATTACATCATCCCCGCCGCTTTCGACCCACGCGTCGGACCAGCGGTTGCCAAAGCTGTCGCCCAGGCTGCCCGTGAAAGCGGTGTTGCCAGGATTTAGTTTGTCGTTTGAAGTAAATAGACCGGGTTCAATACCTTCCCAAGATAGACACGGATGGATTGAACCCGGAATTTTTTTATGTAAGTCGTGCCACCATAACTCCAATCTTCAGGTGATTTAAATCACCCTTCTCACTGGTAAAATTATTATGATGAAAACGTCCCGCATGCCCATCCTGACCGTAGAAGAAATGAGAGCTCTTGAATTTCGCGCCAGTCAGGCAGGCATGAGTTATGAAGCCATGATGGAGAATGCCGGCACAGGCGTTGCCCAAGTAATCTTTGAAAAATATTCCGCACTCGCCAATAATTCCTGCCTGGGGCTGATCGGACCGGGCAATAACGGTGGGGACGGACTGATAACCCTTGAGCAACTGGCCAAAGCGGGTTGGAGCGTAACTGCCATACTCTCCCGCCCCCGCCCGCAGTGCCCTTTTGTAGAACGCTTCCTGTTGGCTGGGGGTTTGCTCCATGTAGCGCCGGTTGAAGAAAACGTGGTAACCGAACTTGTTTCCTCCGCAGGCCTGATCCTGGACGCGTTACTGGGCACCGGAACCCGCCTGCCGCTTTCGACTGAGTTTTCTGAAATCCTCAAGACGGCCAAAGCCAGCCCACAACTCCCTTCTGTCATCGCATTGGATTGCCCCTCGGGGGTCGCTTGTGACAGCGGAAGGTCTGCTGAAGAAACCCTGAAGGCCGAACTGACCATTTGCATTGAAGCCTGCAAGCAGGGTTTACTACAACTCCCTGCCAGCGCTCATATTGGGCAGCTGGAACTCGTCCAGCTCGATCTGCCCCCGTCAGCGTATCTGGCTGACCACCTCAAAAAAGAACTGATTACACCACAATTAGCCTCGTCACTGCTGCCACAAAGGCCCGACAATTCGCACAAGGGCACTTTTGGCAGAGCGCTGGTAATTGCCGGCTCTCGGCAGTTCACCGGAGCGGCAAGCCTGTCTCTTCAGTCGGCGCTCCGAAGTGGCGTCGGTCTGGTCTATGCCGCTATCCCGGAATCCATTAATATTCCTCTGGCTGCCAGTATCCCAGAAGTGATCTGGTTCCCTCTGCCTGAAAAAGAAGGTGCCTTTTCAGCAGATGCTGGTTTTCACATTCCGACAATATTTGCAGATAAAGATGCTGTTTTGGTCGGCCCTGGCTTAAGTCAGACGCATGGAACGCAAACTTTTCTGCTGAGCTTACTGCAACACTTGCGCGTTCATAACCCTGAACTGCCGCTGGTGGTCGACGCTGACGCACTCAACATACTCAGCCAGCAGCCGGATTGGCCCAGTCTGTTGCCAAAAAAAGCCGTCCTGACCCCGCATGAGATGGAATTTTCTCGTCTGACCGGGCTGCCCCTGAGCGAGATTGGCGTCAACCGTTTCTCATTAGCCCTTTCTTACGCGCAAAAATGGCAACAGACGCTGATCCTCAAGGGTGCCAACACGCTGGTTATCTCTCCCCAGGGAGATTGCCGTGTCCTCCCCTTCGCTAACTCGGTTCTGGCCCATGGCGGCACAGGCGACGTCCTGGCTGGGCTGATCGTCAGCCTGCTGGCCCAAAATCTTGCTCCCTTCGATGCCGCTACGCTGGCAGTTTGGCTGCACGTCCGTGCGGCAGAACTGGCTCTTGATGCGGTCGGCCATCCCGCCGCTACCCTGCCGTCTGATATTATCCGCCAGCTCGGCAGGGCCTTCGGCAGCATCTGATTTTATCCCTCGAAACCAATCTTTCTCACGGATTTTCAAAGGCGCCGGGCTAACCCCCTGCCAGTATCGCAAAATAACCCTCCCGCGCGTGCAGGAGGGTTATCTTTTCTTGAAACTGTCTTACCAATCCAACAATCTTTTTTCGCCTTCCAGCGCGCGGATGCCGGTCACATTCTGTGAAACTTCGATGACTCCCTTGTAGACACCGTCTTCGTCGCGCAGGGCAAAGTAGCGGATGTGGACAAAGGCGCCATGCATCTGGATCCAAAACT
>CAZHXQ010000073.1:0-9660 GCA_964536465.1 uncultured Anaerolineaceae bacterium | reverse complement strand
TTTTGGTCGGCTTTTTGGAAGAGCAGCAGCAGATGGGCGTAGATATCGGTCTGAGCGGCGATCTGGAGCAGCTGATCGGCGGGCTCGATGCCGCGGTCTTCGCAGATGCGCAGGAAGAGGATGCGGTCGATGGTGACCTGGACGGCGTAATTTAGCTGGCGTTCGGCACGGGGGAGAGTGGATGAGGCTTCGGAGGAGCGCTCAGAGGGGCGGAAGTTGCGCAGGGCGATATTGCGGGCGAGCAAGAGGCGCCATTGCTCGATCTCTTTGAGGAATTCGGCGTCCACCTCGGTGGTGCCGCGTTTGCCTTTGCTGCCGGCGGCGTAGCGGTCGAAGGAGCCATTCCAGACGGCATCTTTGGAGAAAATATTAGCCAGCTCGTCCCAACGGGTGAGGTATTCTTCGAAGGTGAAGAGCATCACGCGGCTGGTGGCGGCGGAATCTTTGGGGTCAGGGCGGGTGCGGCAATCGTAGACGGCCAGCTCTTCGAAATCGGTCAGGATTGAGAGGGGCAGATGGGCGTTCCAGGCGTAGCGGCGTAACTGGTAGGCGGGGTGGATGGCGTAGCGGATGTCGACCGCTGGTTTTTTGGCTTCGACAAAGAATTTGCGGGTGGTGCCGATGCGAAAAGCGTAGTCGGGAGCTTTGACTGAGCCCTCGTCCTCGAGGGAGTCTTCGTGGATAACCTCGCGGTATTGGGGGGCGAAGTTTGAGCTGTTGTACATGTCCCAACCGAGGGCTTCAAAAAAAGGGTTGAGGAATTCCTGACGGAGTTGGGCTTCGTTGTAGCGACCGGAGCGGTAGAGCTCGCGCGAATCGCGGAAGCGGTTGACGAGGCTTTGGATGATGGCGGGTGCGGTCATTTACCTCCTTGGGAATGAAGTGTCGACGGTAAATTTAATTATAAGAGGTTCGGTGAGGATTAGCCAGTAGATTTTGGGTTCGTAAGGATTTGGGAGGATTGAAAGGCAGTTGTAGGGGGCATTTTGTTGGATAGTTGGTCGTGTTGCAGACGGGGTGTTCGGCGGAGTCCGAAAGTGAAGCGGATTCCGTCCTACAAGCTAACAGCCACCCCCCGGCTGCGCCGTCCCCACCGCCTACGGCACGCAAGCAGTCTAAAGAGGGGGTTTAAGGATCACCCCCTCCGGGGAGGGGGAAATAAAGGGGGTGGGTTTGATGCGCTCTCGAACTCCACCGTCTACGGCACGCAAGCTGCCACCCCCCGGCTGCGCCGTCCCCTCTTTAGAGGGGGTTCTCGGACACCATCACCTACGGCACGCAAGCAGTCTAAAGAGGGGGTTGCGAGGTGTGTTGATTCCACCCCCCCGCTACGCCGTCCCCACAGCCTACGGCACGCAAGCAGTCCGAGGAGGGGGTTGGGGGTGTGTTGAGTCCATCCGACGGGCAGTCCAATCGTACGGAGGGGGCTTGTCTCCCTCCGGATCAATGTCAAAAAGCCTCAGAAGAGACACCCGAGACAAAGAATTAGTCTATGAATTAATCGGTAATGATGTCTTTTGCCCAAGAGCGGTTGGCGAGATACCAGTCTACCAATTTTTGCATGCCCTCCTGCAGACCGACGCGGGGCTCCCAGCCGAGCAGTTGGCGGGCTTTGCTGACATCGGCCACGTTGCTATAGACGTCGGCGGGATGGGCGGGGATGTAGACGCGCCGGGCTTTTTTGCCGAGCAGCTGCTCGAGGGTCGCGACCACCGCGTTGATGGTCATGACTTCGTGCCCGCCCAGGTTGAAGACCTGGTAACCGACATGCTTGAGCGCCAGGAGCGTGCCGGCGGCGATGTCGTCCACATAGGTGAAGGCGCGCGACTGCTGACCATCACCGGTGATGGTGACGGGTCTGCCCTCTGCGATCCACTGGCAGAAGCGAAACATGGACATATCAGGACGCCCGGCAGGGCCGTAGACGGTGAAGTAGCGCACGACGGTGGTATCGATGCCGTAGAGGTGGTGATAGGAATAGGCGAAGGCTTCGGCGCCTTTTTTGCTGGCGGCGTAGGGAGCGAGGGGGTGGTCGGTGGGGGCGCTCTCGAGGTGAGGCTGGCTGCCGACTTCTCCATAGAGGCTGGAAGTGGAGGCAAGGATGAATTTGGGCACGCTCTGGCGGCGGGCATATTCGAGCATGTTGAGGGTGCCGAGGGTGTTGGTGTAGAGGTAGCCCCAGGGGTTGCTGGTGCTCTGGCGCACGCCCGCCATGGCGGCGAGGTTGATGACAGCCTGGGCGTGGGGGGCGAGCTGGGAGAGCTGGTCGATAGTGGCCAGATCGGTAATGTCGGATTTTAGAAAGGTGAAGGATTCGCGCGGCAGCAGGTTTTGGAGGCGATGTTCCTTGAGGCGCACGTCGTAGGCGCCGGAGAGATTGTCGACCCCGAAGACGCGATGACCCTGACGGAGCAGGGCATCTGCGACCTGGGAGCCGATGAAACCAGCCGCGCCAGTGACGATATAGGTGTTCATCAGAGTTTGATTACCTTGAGAGCGGCTTTGGGGACGTCTTTGGTGGCGTTGCGGGCGTCAAAGACCAGTTGGGCTTTGTCGACGATCATGTTGTAGTCGAACTTGCTGTGGTTGGTGATGATGGCGACCAGATCGGCATTTTCTACAGCAGAGGGAAGGTCTTTTTCGGAGAGCATCTGGATGTTTTCGTAATCCAATTCGGGCACGAAGGGGTCATTGTAGGTGACCACGGCGCCTTTTTCTCTCAGGAGATGGATGATATCGAGGGCGGGGGATTCGCGCATGTCGTTGATGTTGGGCTTGTAGGCGACGCCGAGGATGAGAATTTTGCTGCCGTTGAGCGGTTTTTTGTAGCGGTTGAGAGCGTCCTGAATGCGGCTGACGATGTAGATGGGCATGTTGGTGTTGATCTCGGAAGCCAGATCGATGAAGCGGGCGGTGTAGTTCAGGGTTTTCATCTTCCAGGAGAGATAGAGCGGGTCGACAGGGATGCAGTGCCCGCCCAGACCTGGCCCGGGGGTGAACTTCATGAAGCCAAAAGGTTTGGTGGCGGCGGCGTCGATAACTTCCCAGACATCGACGTCGAGCCGGTCGCACATTTGGGCGAGTTCGTTGACCATGGAGATGTTGATCATGCGGAAGGTGTTTTCGAGCAATTTGGTCATCTCGGCGACTTCAGCGGAGGAAACCGGGACAATGGTTTCGATGGCCTGCTCGTACCAGGCTTTGGCGACTTCGGTGCAGGCGGGGGTGATGCCGCCCACGACTTTGGGAGTGTTGACGGTGGTGTAGTCTTTGCGACCGGGGTCGACCCGTTCGGGAGAAAAAGCGAGAAAGAAGTCGGTGCCAACTTTGAGCTTGTTTTGCGCGGTAAGTTTGGGCAGGACGAATTCTCGGGTGGTGCCGGAATAGGTGCTGGATTCGAGCACGACCACCATGCTGCGGTGCAGGTAGGGGGCGATCGCTTCGCTGGCGGCGGCGATGAAAGACATGTCGGGGTCGCCGGTTTTGCGCAGGGGGGTGGGGACGCAGATGGAGACAGCGTCGATTTCGGAGAGGACGGAGTAGTCGCTGGTAGCACGCAGACGACCGGAGTCGATGTGTTTGCGCAGCTGGGTGTTGGTGACGTCCGAGATGTAGCTTTCAGCTCGGTTGATCATTTCCACCTTTTCTTCAAGGGGGTCAATGCCGGTCACGTTGAAACCAGCGTTGGCAAAGGTGACTGCCAGGGGCAGCCCGACATAGCCAAGACCGATGACAGCAATGTTGGCGCGTTTTTGTTGAATCGTTTGGATTAATTCTTCTTTTACCATTTTTTACCTCACAGAAACCGCTATTTTAAAACAGGCTGAGTTGTTCGGGCGGGTTCTGTTCTTCCGATTTGCCTGGGGTTGGTAGTGCTGCGTGTGTTGAGTTGGAGAGGACGTTGGCTTGAAGAGCGGGCTGCGGGTCTTCAGCTGGAGTGAGGGCTTCTGGCTCTGCTTCAACGGAAGCAGGGGCGCTGCCGGCGCGGACAAATTTTTTCAGGCGGGCAAAATCTTCGATCAGGACGGGTCGCAGGTTGGGTTGATGCAGAGCGGCTGCGGGGTGGTACATGGTGACCACTTTTTGACCGTTCACATTGTGGGTGCGCCCATGGATCGCGCTGATGCGTCCGGCGTCGACAAGTTTTGCCATGGAGATACGCCCAAGGGTAACGATCACCTTGGGTTTGAGCAGAGCGATTTGCTCGTCGAGGTACAGCTGACAGGCAGTCAGCTCTTCGGGCAGGGGATCCCGGTTGTTAGGCGGGCGGCACTTGACCACATTGGTGATAAAAACCTGATCACGAGTGAGCCCAGCTGCCTGAAGCAGTTCCTCCAAAAACTGGCCTGCCTGACCGACGAAAGGCTTACCCTGACGGTTTTCATGGAAACCGGGGGCTTCGCCGATGAGCATGATATCGACCTGCGAGGGACCCTCGCCCGGGACGGCATGGAGCCGGTTTTTTGCCAGAGCGCAGCGTTGGCATAGGTTGACTTCCTCTCGAATTTCTTGTAATCGCTGATCTGTGTACATGAATCTCTCGGCTTAGATTTTACCGCATCTTATCATATTAGACGCGTTTTGGTAACAAAAAGTTTCCTAACTGGAGCTCATCCAGGGTTGCCAGGGTCAATAACAGGGCGTCTTCGTGATTGTTTTGATAATAGTTTTTACGGACACCGACCGTGCGGTAGCCGAAGTGACGATAAAGTTTGAGGGCGGCCAAGTTGCTGCGGCGCACTTCCAGGAGCGAGCAGCGCGCACCGCGACGGGAGGCGATCAGGAGCGCGCTGGCCAAAAGGGCGGAACCGATGCCCTGATTTTGATGATCGGGGTGGACGGCGATGGTGGCGATGTGGGCTTCGTCGACCACCAGCCAGGTGACGATGGCACCGATGACTTGAGCAGATGGATCAACGGCAACCAGGCAGATGCTGTAGGTGGTGGTCAGCTCGTAGGCAAAGGTAGTAGGCGGCCAGGGTTCGCTGAAACTGAGCTGGTCCAGCGCGCTGACCATGGCCAGATCTTCCCGTTGCATTGGCCGGATTTGGATGGAATCGTTCATGTAAATCCGACTATTTAATCTGGCAGGTTGCTCAATGTGTGCACGTAAATTGGTGACAAGCTGGCGATGTCATCCGCGTGACCTTCCTGGAGTTTGGTCCAGGCAAATTCTGCCAAAACGGAGGGTCTGCGCAGGCACTGCGAAGCGGGGGCGAGCTGAGCCGTCTTCCATTTCCGTCCCATGATCTGCCGCTCTTCGGCGCCCATCTCGCCTACGACGTAGACCGGGGAGGTGATTGTGCTGGCGATGGTCTTGATGTCGTCGACCTGAGTGTCGGTAATCTGCCCCCAGGTTGGTCTTTTGTAGCGGAAGCGAGCCCAGGCATAGCGTCCGCGCCCGACCTGTATCAAGGCAATCATGGGGCGGCGCAGCCCTGGTTGGGAGGCGACTAAAATTTCGAGTGAAGGGACGCCGACGATGGGGATACCCTGTCCGAGAGCGAGACCTTTTGCGGCGCTAAGCCCGATTCGAAGACCGGTAAAGGAGCCCGGCCCGAGGGCGACGCCCACGCCAGTCAGTTGAGAGGGATTGACCTGGCATTTTGCGAGCATATCTGCGATGGCGGGCACCAGTTCGATGGTGTGGTAATTCCTGCTGCGCCAGTTGTGCTCTGCTAAAACCTGGACGCCGTTATAAAGCGCTATGCCGATCCATTGCGTGGAAGTGTCGATGGCTACTAACATATCAGGCTCCAAACAAGGCTTTCTGTAATTTTTTGAGCAACTGTTCGTATCGTTTTCCATTTGGTGTGAAAATGAAATGGCGTTGTTCGGGATTGATCCAGTCCATCGTGACCCACAGGTTTTCCGATGGCAGGCTGGAGGACATTCGTTCGGCCCACTCCATTACCAGAATGCCGTCAGAAAGGACCGAATCGAGCTCGAGGATAGCGGTGTCGAGCGGTTCGTCGGGCGAGAGACGATAGGCGTCGGTGTGATAGAGGGTGGTGCTGTCAGGGTGACGGTATTGGTTGACGATCACATAAGTGGGGCTGGTGACTCTATCGGCTGAACCCCAACCCTGAACGATGCCGCGCACCAGCGTGGTTTTGCCCGAGCCGAGGTCGCCTTCGAGGCAAACGACATCCCCGGTTTGCAGAAGGTTACCTAAACGCACGCCAACCCGCAGGGTTTGTTCGGGGCTGTGGCTGAAAAATTCAAAGGCATGAGGCTTCAAAATCGGCATCGTTTCGTATAACCTTCCGTGAAAGTGATTATACCTTAATGGTCTTAAGAAAAATGAAAGTTACAGCCTGATTCCGGAGGAAAGGCCAGGTTGAAAACCAGCGCGAATCAAAGACTGGAAATATTAAGAGGAAAAACCAGCGCAGCTTGTGCGAGGCTGGTTTCTGTTTTGGTTATGAAGATGCCGGATCTATCAGCGTGATCCTGTTTGAGGGAGCTGCCCCCCAACAGTCAAAGGATGTGAGAGTTGAGAGGTTAAAAAGGTCTCTGTCGGGTAGTTAAAAAGTGGTATCTTCGTGAGGCTGTACCATATCTTCGAGGATGAGTTCAAGCCCCATGGTGTGGGCGCAAATGCCGCGGGCCTGGAAGTAATTACAGGTACAGGTCCATTTTCCGTCATCGTAGGTGACGGTGTGATCGTTATTGTCGCCCTTAAATTGGGCGGTAAAGTTACTGAATTGGATGCGTTCACGCTCTTCCGCGTAGCGTCTGGCTTTTTCAATTTTACCGATCAATCCACTGTCCATGGTATAAAAACTCCGTTTTCTGTGACTTAAACAAAAACACGCGCCAAGTTTTATTTGGCGAGTGTCTTCTTTAAGAGCACCGTCTCAGTACAGGCGATTCTTATCAAGCTAACTCCTGCATAGTATATTCATTATAGGTTAAGTTGAGACCTTCGTCAATTTAATTGGCAGGTCAGGTGGAATTGTGTTTGGGGATGGCAAAGTTTCTTGTCCAGAGGTATCAAAGAGATGTTAAGTTACCCGGTCGTCGGCATGCAGCGTCTCAGCGAGGTGCTCCCATTCGGTCAGTAAATCTTCCAAACGGAGGAGGAGTGCCTGGTAACGCTCGGTAATTTTAAGCAATATATGTGGGTCGGTGGGAGGGGCTGCCAATTGCGCCTCCAAAACGGCCTTTTCTGTCTCAGCTGAATGCACTTTGGCTTCCAGTGCGGCGATTTTCTTTTGCAGCTGCTGACGTTGATTGCGGCTGAGAGCCTGGTGGATTGGCTTTTCTGATACTGAGTGTGAGGTATCCGCAGTAGCCTCGATGGGGTCAGTCTCTGGTTTTAGGCGGCTTGCCAGGAATTCTTTATATTCCGAATAGCCTCCTTTAAAGACCTGGAGCCGCTCCTGGTTGGGTAAGAGCTCCCAAATTTGAGTAGCCAGAGCATCGATCAGGTAGCGGTCGTGAGAAACCAGAAGGATGGTGCCCGGGTGGTCTGTCAGCACATTTTGCAGCACTTCCTGGGTGGGCAAGTCGAGATGGTTGGTGGGCTCGTCCAGCAAGAGCAGGTTGGCATCTGAGAGAGCCAATTTTGCCAGAGCCAGGCGGCCTCGTTCCCCACCCGAGAGGGTTGCCACGCGGTCGAACACCTGGTCGCCCTGAAAACCATAACGGGCCAGATAACTACGCGCATCAGCCGGAAGCATATTGGGGGCGGCGGTATTGATTTCCTGGATCAGATCGTTGGTAGGATCGAGGTCTTCGTGTGCCTGGGCGAAGTAGCCTACTTTCAGGCTGGCACCCAGCTGGGTTTGGCCGCTATAGGCTGGGATTTGCCCCAGAATGGTTTTGAGAAAGGTAGTTTTGCCAGCGCCATTGGGACCGATCAGGGCCACGCATTCACCCCGCTCGAGCACGAGGTCGGGGCTGCTGAAGAGGGGTCGACCTTCGTCTTCATAGCCAACCTGAAGATCGTAGGTGCGTAAGACCAAATCACCAGAGCGAGCGGCCATGTTGAGGCGCAGATGCATTGGGCGGGTATGGCTCTTTGGGGCTGTGAGACGGCTGTTTTCAAGAAGACGTTCGAGGCGACGTTGGCGACCGCGAGCCTGATTGGTGTTTTGAGAACCGAGGTTTTTACGGATGTAGTCTTCCTGCTTTTGTATGAATTCGGTCTGGGCTTCGTATTCTGCCAGTCGGCGGGCGTAACGCTCTTGCCGCTGATGCAGGTAGGCAGTATAGTTGCCACGATAGACTTCAAGCGCCGGCGTCATCTCCCAGATGGTTCGCGCGGTAAGATCGAGAAAATAACGGTCGTGCGAGACGATGACCACAGCCCCGTTCCAGTCACGCAGATAGGCTTCCAGCCATTCAACAGCGTTGATGTCGAGGTGGTTGGTGGGCTCGTCAAGGCAGAGGATATCCGGGTCTTCGAGGAGAATGCGGGCCAGGCGGGCGCGCGTGCGCTGACCGCCGGAGAGCTGGCTGAGAGGGCGTTGAAAATCTTCTTCATCGAAGCCGAGACCGGTTAGGGTCTGTTGGATGCGGTTAGTGTACGTATAGCCACCTTTGAGATCAAACTGATGCTGAAGGCTGCCATAGCGCTTGAGTATCGCTGGATCGCAGGAAGGATCTTGCATCTGGATTTCGAGCTGGCGCAGTTCAACAGCAAGGTCAATCAGTTCTTCAAAAGCAATCAGGCAGCTGCTCCAAAGTGTGCTCTCGGTTTCGAAGCCGGCTTCCTGTGGAAGGTAGCCAACGCGCAGCCCGCGGGAGCGAAAAACAGAGCCTTCGGTTGGTTCGTCTTCGCCTGCCAAAATGCGCAGCAGGGTGGTTTTGCCCACACCGTTGCTGCCCACAATGGCAATGCGGGCGTTGTGGGGGATGGAGATGCTGATCCCCTCAAAAATATCCACCGGTCCAAAAGAGCGACTAAGGTTTTGTGAGGTTAATAGTGACATAGCAGTGAAAGTATACCAGTCTGTCAGAGGATTAACCTTCTCTGCTTTGTCTTAACCTGAAATTATCGCGGCACTTCGATTCCTTCAACAGCGTTGGAGAAGACTTCTTCAAGCGGCAAGTTGCAAATATAGCTTGAGTAATTATCGGCACTTGCGAGGGTAGTAAAGGCCCAAATAACATTCGAATTATCAATATAAGCATTATCCATACCTACCTGATGTATCCCAACATGAATAGCATAAGTATCACCATTTTCCAGGGAATAAAGCACCACCGAATTTCTAAAGTTGTCCTTTCCGGTTGACGCCTCTGCAATAATATAACCGTTGGAGATTGAAGGATCGCTTGAATTCGCCCCAGCTAATTCGCGAACAACTGACTCTCCGGTTTCAAAATTGTAAATGGTCAAACTGGTTGCACCATCGAATCGTTTGTTATTTTTCCAGATTATGTAGGGATATTCCATGTCTGGGACGCTGGCAGGGTATGTTTGCGGCAGGTCCACCCAAGAATTGGTTGAAAGATCAAACAAGCTCAAGCAACTCGTATAATCATTTTGAGGAGGATCGTTTTCGATCACGATAAAACCATTAGATGCAGAAATGAATGACATAAACGTATCTTTATCCTGACTGTCTATTATTACGGTAGGGTCTTTGGTAACTAAATCGATGGCATAAACTCGACTGGAAAGGATTTCATATTCGTCAAAAGTTGAGG
>CAZHXQ010000072.1:0-10045 GCA_964536465.1 uncultured Anaerolineaceae bacterium | reverse complement strand
ACCTCAATCAGGTCGGTAGAGTAGAAGCACTTGAAAATCAACTGGAGGAGCTCAATTTCAGGCCTGACCAGACAGGAACCAAGGAAGAGCGGCTGCTCGTGCTGACAAATCTGCAAGCGGAAAGCAAACGGATGCATCGCTATGGCCGCGTGGCTGAATCGATCCTGCAAAACCAGACCGAGCGGACACTGGTGGAACTGGGCTTTGGCCTGGGGGGGCAGGTTCTGCCACCGCTCTTGTTCAAGGTGACGGACCTGCCGCTTAACCTGATCCTGTCTCCGCGGGAACAAATCGGCAATCTGGGCAGCATCAGCCTCAAACCCGGCCTGAACGCGCTCGAAAAAAACCGGCTTGAGGATGAAATTTTGGTGAAATTTGACCTGGCGGCGTTGGTGGAACCTGTGGGGGGCGTGGGGGCGTACCCGACCATGGTGATGCGCACCCGAAGTATAAACTGGCTCACCGAGGTGATCGCGCACGAGTGGTTTCATAATTATCTCAGTTTCTATCCGTTAGGAATACGTTATTTCAGCAACGACCCTATCAAAACAATTAACGAAACAACCGCCAATCTGGCCGGCAAAGAAGTAGGCCGGCGGGTCATGAACCAATACTATCCCGCCTATGTCAACCGGTTTTATCTTCAAGGCCCCGACCCGGCAACGGTTTTGTGGGAAGGGAGGGAGCCAGCCTTCAATTATCGAAAACAAATGCGGGAAACCAGACTGGTGGTCGATTATTTGCTTTCCCTGGGCAGAGTGGAACAGGCAGAAGATTACATGAAGAAACGCCGCGAATATTTTTGGCAAAATGGTTATCGTATCAGGAAGATCAATCAGGCCTATTTTGCTTTTTACGGGTCTTACAACGACACCCCGGGGGGTGGGGCGGCAGGTGATGATCCGGTCGGACCTGCCGTGCAGGAGCTGCGCCAGATGGCTGCAGGATTGAAAAGTTTTATCGATGAAATAAAGCAAATAAAATCGTTTGAGGAGTTATTAAACAGGCTTAAGTAAAGCAGTTTTCTTTCATCCCGGTCTGAAATTGATTCTTAATTTATAATGAACTAAACAAACGACAGAAATGAAGCGTATGGAAGAACAAAACATGATTTTTGGGCCACTGCCCACCACCCCGCTGCTTATCGTGATATCTGGTCCTTCCGGGATCGGGAAGGACGCGGTGGTTGGGTTGCTGCGCAAGACCAACACTGACATCCACTTCGTGATCACAATGAATTCTCGCCAACCGAGAGCGGATGAAGTTGAGGGGAGAGACTACTTCTTTGTGAGCAGGGAAGAGTTTGTGGAAAAGATTGCAAATGACGAGCTGATTGAATACGCCAAAGTGTATTCAGATTACAAAGGCATCCCCAAATCTCAGGTTCGGGAGGCATTCGCCTCCGGGAAAGACGTTGTCATGCGCCTGGATGTCCAGGGAGCCATGACTATTCGAAAATTGTGTCCGGGCGCCATTTTGATCTTCCTGACCGCCCGCAGTCGGGATGAGTGGGTCAACCGGCTGCTTGAGCGCCGCAGTGAGACCCCTGAGGAGTTGGACCTGCGCATGCGTGTAGCCGCAAAAGAATTTGAGATGCTCAAGAATTTCGACTATCTGGTGATTAATTCTGACAAGCATCTTGATCAGACTATCGCGGACATCCAGGCAATCATCAGGGCCGAACACCTCAAAACCTGCCCGCGGTCAGTGGACTTATGAGCGATTACCAGCCTAGGCGGGCTCAGTCGGAAAACGAGCCTGTTCAGCAGCAACCTGACGTCCCATCCTCGGCGTCTTCGTTTCTGCGCACGCCAAAACGCCACAAGGTCATCCTGACCTATGTTCTAATAGCGGTCACAGTTCTCTTTTATATCGCCCAGGTTGTGGTGGAACGGCTGGTGGGCTTTGATCTGCTTTTCCTCTATTTTGGCAAACTCAACGAAGCAATTCGTTCAGGGCAAGTCTGGCGGCTGATCACACCGGTCTTTTTACATGCTTCTCCGCTGCATCTGCTGGCAAACATGTATGCCCTCTCGATTTTGGGGCGCTCTAATGAAACCATTAACGGACACCTGCGCTTCAGCCTTCTTTACCTGATCAGCGCCTTTGGTGGCAATGTTTTGTCATTTGTGTTGGGAAATTATCCGTCGCTGGGTGCTTCGACCGCCACCTTTGGTCTTTTGGCGGCTGAAGCAGTTTTCATCTGGCAAAACAGAGAATTTTTCCCCAACCGCGGCACCCGAAACCTGACAAACATCGTCATGATTCTGGTCTTGAACCTGGTGATCGGGTTAAGCGCGGGAACGGTCATCGATAACTGGGGTCATCTGGGAGGCTTGGTTGCAGGCTTGTTTTTCGCCTTTCTGGCAGGCACCCGCTGGAAGATTGAACGGGTCGATGGTTTCCCCGCCTTTGTTGACCAGCGGACTTCAAAGGATGCCTGGATGGCTTTGGCCTTGGTATTTGTGGCTTTTGTCGCCATCGCCGCGATGCCATTTCTGCTCGAAAACAAGTGATGGCGATGAACGAACTTTTGAAAAAAGATGCTGAGTGGTCGCTTGGATTGGTGATCGCCGAAGACAAGCGAGTATCACGGACCGCTTTAGAGGCTATCAGTCATAGTTGCGATTCCTGGTATTGGTTGATTGGGCTGACAGTTATCTGGGCGGCAAGCGAAGGCACACCTCGACAGATGGCCTTGTTTACCGCTTTTGGGCTGACCGTGCTGGCAGTGATCGTTCTGGCGATCAAGTTCCTGGTCAGGCGACCGCGCCCCACAGGTGAATTCGGGCAGGTTTACCGGGTGACCGACCCTCATTCTTTTCCTTCAGGTCACGCCGCCAGAGCGATGGCAATCGCCTATATGTTTTCGGCATTAGGAAACTCGTGGCTGACAGTCATCGCGGTTCTCTGGGCAATCCTGGTCGGCTATTCCCGGGTGGCGCTGGCACTTCATTATGTGTCCGATGTGGTTGTAGGTTGGTTGATCGGATTGGTGAGCGGTGGACTGGCGATGCTGCTGTTCCCACACTTTATCCGGTTGGTGGGTGAGTACCTCCCCTCTGTTTTGTAGTGTGGTGTCCAAATTGCCCCAAGCCGTGCTGGTAAGATCCCTTGCCGCAGTTAACCTGAAAGATGGGCACCGTCACATTAATCCTTACTTATTCGAGGATCAATTCTATTCGGAAATAAAAGGAGACCCTTAAAAGGTCTCCCATGGAAGTTCTCGATCCTGGTGGTTTAAGCAAGAGCATCAGGTCAGAATATATCCGCTCTGGGCGGGGATGGTAATGTCTCTCAGCTGGTTGTTGTCGACTGTGAAACTGGCTTTGCCGATCTGGTCCTGCAGGATGGATTGGTCTTCGAAAGCACCGTTCAAGGAAATTGACACCGTCCTGGGGGTTTCCTCCGCATTGATGATGACCAGAACTTTATCCTCATGATGGTCACGTCTCAGGTAAGCCAGCACGCGCTCCTGTGTGTAGACGGGTTCATAGCTGCCACGCCTCAATACGGGCATTGAAAGGCGGACTAAAATCAGTTCGCGGATGTAATCGCGTAAATCGAGATTCCAGTGGCTTTTATCCCAGGGGAAGCTCTTGCGGTTAAGCGGGTCACGCCCACCAGTCAGACCGATCTCGTCGCCGTAATAGATGGTCGGCGCGCCGGGATAGGTCATCAGGAAGAGGTAGGCCAGCTTCAAGCGGCGCACGTCGCCCTGAACCAGGCTGAGGAAGCGGGGCATATCGTGGCTATCCAGCAGGTTCATCTGCGCGTAGGAAAATTCTTTGGGATACATCTCGAGCAGACGGCTGGTGCGGGCTGCGAATTGAGCGGCATCTGCTGGGTGGGGGGCTGGGAGACCCATCATGCCCTCCGCCAGCTGGCGGTCGATTTGGTGGCCGCCAAAGAATGCCAGCATGATATGGGTGAGCTGATAATTCATGACCGCGTCGAATTGTCTGCCGGTGCCGAGCCAGCGTTGCGCTTCGCTGGGAATTTCACCCACGATGTAGGCATCGGGATTGGCGGTTTTTACAACGTCGCGGAACTCTTCCCAAAACTCATCCTCATCGATTTCAAATGGAACGTCCAACCGCCATCCGTCGATACCCTTCTCAACCCAATATCGGGCGACATCGAAAATATATTTACGCACCTGAGGGTTTTTTGTGTTCAGCTTTGGCAGCGCTGGCAGATTCCACCAGCAGTCATAATTTGCCCTGGTATGATAAGCATTCAACGGAAGACATTTGATATTAAACCATTCGTAGTAAGGCGAGCTACTGCCGGTTTCCATAATGTGATGAAAAGGGAAGAAACCGCGGCTGGCGTGGTTGAAGACTCCGTCCAACACAATCCGGATTTGGCGTTTATGGGCTTCATCGAGCAGCGTAAAAAAGGCTTCGTTGCCGCCTAAAAGTGGGTCAACGCGGTAGTAATCGAAAGTATGATAGCGATGGTTTGACGCAGACATGAAGATAGGGTTGAAATAAATCGCGTTGATGCCGAGATCTTCGAGATAATCCAGCTTTTCATACACACCCATCAAATCGCCGCCTTTGAAGCCGTCGATAGTAGGCGGGGAATCCCATTTTTCGAAGTTACCAGGTTTGCTCACCTGGTTGCTCCAGGCAAAACGGTCCGGGAAAATTTGGTAAAAAACAGCGTTTTTGACCCAATCGGGGGTGTGATTATGGTGTTCGTTCATTATTTTCTTTCTACGCCTCGATTCAAGTTCCTGATTTAGTTTATCCAGCAACTACTTTATCACAACGTACAAAAATTGAACAGACAGGTAGTATAAGCCTTCCACACAGGGTAATGGGAAGGAAGGCAGCGATTTTTCGCAGCAGCCCGCACTTCAATTTCCGGCCTTAAGGTAATATTTTTGGGTTGACAATCAAGGCGTGACTGAATTATCCTTCATGTGGGAATGGTTAGGTCCTGGTGGGCTTCCTGGTCTTCAAAATCAGTGTCGGGTCGCAAGAGCCGAGGTGGGTTCGACTCCCATCCATTCCCGCTCTGGAGGCTGAATTGAAACGGACGTGGTATAGGAATTTAATCTGGGTTTTGCTGATCGGTCAGCTTTTGTTGGCCGGCTGTGCTGCTTTGCCTGTCGAAGCGCCGACTGCTGACCCGACTCAGACACGGCCGGTCGCATCGGCTGTTTCGACGCCCGAGTTGACGCAAGCCCCGCTTCCAACAGAGACTCGAGCGGTCCCTACCATCGCAATCACAGATAAACTGCTCAAGGGGCTGAGCATCACCGTTCGCCACCCTTTTTATGATAGCAGCGAACAATTCGACCAGATGATTCGCGATTTTAACGTCAGCAACCGCTGGGGCATTCATGTCGCCGGTGTGCCTTCGGGCGGGGTCAGCGGGGTTGCAAACCATATTTTTGATGGCTTGCTGGAAGACCAACTGGTGATTGGTATGGGAACGGACCTATTGGCGGCTCAACCTGATACACAATTTCTGGCTCTGGATGATTACGCTCGCGACCCCAAGTTTGGTGTGAGCGCTCACTTTCAAGCAGACTCGCCTTTTGCGGCATTTTATCCATCCTTTGGCGAATCGGTTCACTACACCATTCCCCTTGCTTATAACGCGGGAATTTTGCTTTACAACACAACCTGGGCTCAAGAGCTGGGTTTCGACAGCCTCCCCGTAACCAGAGAAGATTTAATGAGCGTGGCTGAGACGGCATTGAACCTCAACCTGGTTGACGGGAATTACAACAATAACGGCACAGGGGGGCTGTGGCTTTCGCAGGAGCCACTCTCCGCGCAAAGTTGGTACATCTCGTTCGAGGGTGAATTTGTGGAACAAGAGGGGAACTTTACCCCGCAGCCTGAACCTCTGTTGGCGTCGTTTAACTTCTTAAAAACAGCCTACGGGCTAAACCAGACCTGGAGAGGGGTCGAACCGCTGCCTTACCGCTACTTTTCGGACCGGTACGCGGTGGCTTACGAAGGTTCGCTGCTGAGTCTTCCCTTCCAACTTGCTTATCAGCGTTCGGGCAATTTTAAGGACGACTGGACTGCTCTGGCCTATCCGAATGCTGCCGGGGAAACGTTTCTTGTGCTTGAGCCGCTTTCTTTTGCTGTCCCCCGCACTGATCCGAACTCCGAACTGGCAGCCTGGATTTTTGCCAGCTGGCTGATGGAGCCGGATCAGCAGGCGCGGCTGGCTGAAATTCACGGATTATGGCCCTCTATCGGGCATCCGGTAGAAGTCGCTCCTGAATATGCCCGCGAACATCCCTATTGGACCGCTGCACTGCTGGGCGAGCCAGGTATTACTGTTGTGCCTGAAAATTCGGATTGGGCATCGGTCAGACTGGTCTTTCAAGATGCTTACCAGCGGGTTTACAACCTGGATTCAGCCTATTTCAACAGCATTCTGGAGGTTTTTGGAGAGACCACCAGGATAAATCTGGAGCAGCGACCTTGAACAAGCTGCCCGACATTGAAATCTACACTGATGGCGCCTGCAGTGGCAATCCCGGACCGGGGGGGTGGGCGGCGATATTGCGTTATGGCGACCATGAGCAGGAAATCAGCGGGGGAGAAAGAGAAACCACGAACAACCGCATGGAGGTAAGGGCTGCTCTGGAAGCTCTGCGAGCGCTCGAGCGACCCTATCGGATTCGATTTCACACTGATTCAGCCTATCTGCTTAACGGTGCCACCTCCTGGCTGGAGGATTGGAAAAGGCGCGATTGGAAGCGCAAGCATGGAAAGCTCCAAAATGTTGATCTCTGGAAGGAGATGGATGTCGAACTGGCCAGGCACCAGATCGACTGGGTATGGGTAAAAGGACATGCCGGCAATCCCATGAACGAGCGGGTTGACGCGTTGGCCAGAAAAGCGATACCTCTGTAATATAGAATGTGCCTGCCACCAGGGCAAGCACATTGACTTCAAGCAATATCCTCAATTTTCAATTAAATATTCGTCTGCTTATCCTTCTCAAAATTCTTTAGTCTCAGGCTGTTGGTCACCACAAAAATACTGCTGAGCGACATAGCCCCTGCGGCAAACATCGGATGCAGCAGTCCAGCCGCGGCCACTGGGATCAGGATCACATTGTAGATGAAGGCCCAAAACAAATTCTGCCTGATGGTGCGCAAGGTGCGTTTGGAGAGGCGAACTGCTTGAGAAATTGAAAGCGGATCCCCGCTGATGACCACAACAGACGCGGAGGCAATGGCGACATCCGTACCGGTGCCGATCGCAATCCCGCTGTTGGCCTGGGTCAGGGCTGGCGCGTCGTTGATACCGTCACCGACCATGGCCACCTTGCGGCCTTTGTCTTGCTCCTGCTGGATTATTCCGGTTTTATCCCCCGGCAGGAGGTTCGCGTGCACCTCGGTAATGCCGGCCTGACGCGCAATAGCCTCGGCGGTGGTTTGGTTGTCCCCGGTGAGCATGCCGGTGGTCAAGCCTGCTGCTTCCAGTTCAGCAACAGCCTCGCGGGAGGTCGGTTTGAGCGCGTCTGTGATGGCAAACAACCCCTCTATTTGACCATCGATGGCGATCAGCACGACTGTTTTCGCTTCGGCCTCTAATTTTTCCATTTTGGCAGCGATCTCAGGAGAGGAAGCCACCTTTTGAGATTCAATGAACCGGTTGTTGCCGACCAGAACTGTTTGGCCATCGATGTTTGCACGGATGCCTTTGCCCGGGTAATTCCTGAAAGAGTCCAGCGCCTGCAGGCTGAGGTTTCGGAGGGTGGCCTCGGCCACAATCGCGTCGGCCAGGGGATGCTCGCTGCCGCTTTCTGCTGATGCCGCCAGGTTCAATAATTGTTCCTCGCTATAGCGCGTGGAGAGCGGCAAAATATCTGTCAATTGCGGGCGCCCCACGGTGAGCGTGCCGGTTTTATCAAACAAAATGGTGTCCACACCGCCGGTTGCTTCCAGCCCCTCACCAGATTTAAACAAAATCCCAAGTTCAGACGCTCTGCCTGTTCCGGTCATCACGGCAGTCGGAGTCGCCAATCCCATAGCGCAGGGGCAAGCAATCACCAGCACCGCCACCGTGTTGATGATGGCGTTGGCCAGAGGAGTGATCGTCCCATGCATGGTCTGCTGGGTAGGTGGGGGAATAACGAAGTACCAGATCACAAAAGTGAGAACGGCGATCGCGATCACGATTGGCACAAAAACCGCCGAAATTTTGTCAGCCAGCTGTTGGATTGGTGCTTTGCTGGTCTGGGCATCCTCGACCATTTTGATGATCTGGCTGAGGAAGGTGTCGCGCCCGACTTTGGTGGCTTTGAAAACGAGGCGGCCGTTTTTGTTGAGGGTTGCGCCAAACACTTCAGAGCCAGGGGTTTTGTCGATGGGCTTGGATTCTCCGGTGAGCATACTTTCATCAATGCTCGAAAAGCCCTCTACCACGATGCCATCGGTTGGTAATTTTTCGCCAGGGCGAACAACGATCAAATCGCCAGGCACCAGGTCTCCGGAGTCGATTTCGGTTTCCTGTCCGTCGCGTAATATGCGGGCTGTGGTTGGCTTGAGACTGAGCAGTTTTTTGATGGAATCGCCAGCGCCAGATTTCGCCTTTGTCTCCAGGTATTTACCCAGCCTGACCAAAGTAATGATCGTGGCTGAAGTCTCAAAGTAAACCATGCCGGGCAATACAGACAACATGACCAAAACCGAATAGAAATAAGCCACAGAAGTTCCCAGGGCGACCAAAACATCCATATTAGCTGAGCCGTTTCTAAGCGACTTCCAGGCGTTGATATAGTAAGACCGACCCACATAAAACTGGACCGGGGTGGCCAGTGCGAACAGCACCCAGTTCAGCCAGGTTGCCTGACTGATCACCGACGGCAGCAAGTTGAACTCGCTGCCCATCTGCAGCACGAAAATCGGGATGGTCAGGATCAATGAGATTGTCAGCAGACGGCGCTGCTGCTGGATCGCCCGTTGGCGGGCTTTGGATTCAGGGTCGTCCAGATCACGATCGGTGAGTGTCGGGGTGAAACCAGCCTTTGAGACCAGTTCCATAATCTCGGAGATGTTGGTAATGGTGGGGACGTAGACCAGGTTCAATTTCTCAGCGACAGGGTTGGCCTGGCTGGAGATAATACCCGGTTTGCCGATCAGAGATTTTTCAAGTCGCTGGGCATCCACCGGGTCACTCAATTCCGGAATTGATAATACCGCCTCTCCGGTGGCCACGCCGTAACCGGCACTTTCGATGCTCTCTACCAGTTCGGTTAGCGCGGTCTGGTCGCTATCGTAGGTTACAGCCACACGTTCTGAAGAGAGGTTGACCATGGCTTCATCAACCCCTTCGGTCCGTTTCAAAGCGCGTTCCACAGAAACCGCGCAATTGGCACAGGTCATCCCCAGGACTGGTAGATTAATATGCTCTTTTTCGCTCATGAGGAAGCTGGGTATCCGATGGTCTCCAAAGTTCGGCGAATGGTCATATCATCGGCTGGTGGTTCAAAATCTACCTTTACAGTCAGGGTCATCAGGTCGGTGTCGACGAAATCCACACCTTCGATGGCGCTTACTGCTTCTTGAATCCGGTTCACGCAGTGCATGCAACTCATGTTTGGGATAGAATACATTCTGGTTTCCATTGTTTAAGCCTCTCTATCTTAGGTTATTGTTAGTAGGTTAAAGTTGATTATAAAAATTCTACAGAAAAAATGCAACTGCTTGTGAAACACGACACCGTAAAGAAACCCTCCGCTTTGATCCTGGATATGGACGGCACCTTCTTTCTGGGAGATGCTCTTCTGCCGGGAGCGCTCGAATTGCTCGACTGGCTCAACCTGGTTGGGCTCAAATTTACGTTTCTGACCAATAACACGTCTAAAAGCAAATCGGCTTATGTTAGCAAACTGACGAGATTAGGTGTGCGTCCAGGCGATGCGCGCATCTATACTGCCGGCGACGCGACCATCAGCCACCTGAAT
The DNA here is from genome assembly GCA_964536465.1 of uncultured Anaerolineaceae bacterium. Lineage (GTDB taxonomy): Bacteria > Chloroflexota > Anaerolineae > Anaerolineales > Anaerolineaceae > Mesolinea. The sequence goes on along the minus strand of CAZHXQ010000072.1, from coordinate 94 downwards.
TGCTTTTATCCCAACCAAAGCGTTTTCCTGGTGGGCACCCAGAGCCTGCGCAGCAGTTTCAGCGAAGCAGGGGTCGAGGTAGTGCAGCAAGACC
>CAZHXQ010000071.1:0-10102 GCA_964536465.1 uncultured Anaerolineaceae bacterium | reverse complement strand
GCGCTATTGACACCAGGTTGTCTGCCTTTATAATTAATTTAAATATTAATTTGCCCCAGTTCTGGAGAGTAACCATGAATCAACGAAATTTTATTATTGTCCTGGTAGTAATCGCAGCTTTGCTGGCTGGCTGGATGTTCTATACATCCCAGCAGGCTGTGCAAGCAGAACCTGTTGAGTCCATCAGCAGCAAATACTGGAATTCTGGTCATGCCGACGCGGAATCCGAGGCTTTCGTGCATTGGAATGAGGACGATCCGGCCGAGGTGCCGGTCTTCTGCGCGAAATGCCACAGCACTTCAGGCTTTGCCGACTTTGTCGGCGCGGACGGTTCCGAAGCTGGCAAAGTGGATAAGCCCGGGAAGATTAACGACCCGATCAGCTGCACTGCCTGCCACAGCGACGCCGCACACGCGCTTGACTCCGTGCTCTTCCCCTCCGGCATTGAAGTGAGTGGAACTGGAAAGAATTCGGTTTGTATGACCTGCCACGGCGCTCTGACAGCCGGAACCGCTGTAGACAATGCCACAGAAGGCAAAGATGAAGACGCACCTATCCCTGACTCGAGCATGATCGGGCCGCATTATTATCACGCCGCGGCTGTTCACCAGGGTTCGGATGCCGGCGTGGCCTACGAATACGAAGGCAAGACTTACGTGGGAGCCTTCCTTCACGCCAACACTGTCGACTCCTGCACGAAATGCCATGACCCCCACTCACTGCACACGCGCGACGTACCCGAATCTGACGCCAGCCTGTGCTCCACCTGCCATTCCAACGTCTCCGGCTGGGCAGACTATCGCTCGGTCAGCATGTCTAAGGTGGACTTTGACGGCGATGGCAGCGTTGAACCGATTTTTGACGAAATCGAAGGCATGAAAGCCATTCTCGTGGAAGCCATGTCCAAGTACTCATTGGCTGCCACCGGTACTGGTTTTGGGCTCAAGCTCGATTCTTACCCGTACACTTTTATCGACACCAATCAGGATGGCACGATCGATGAAAGCGAAGGCATCTTCCCTAACAAGTACTCCACCTTCACCCCACGCATGCTCAAGGCCCTGTTCAATTTCATGTTCGTCGCCAAAGAGCCCGCTGCCTACGTGCACAATCCGGATTACGTTCTTCAGCTGATGTATGACTCCATTGAAGACCTCTCCGCTCTCAGCGGTGTGACCACCGATGGTTTGATCCGACCTTAGGGTCTAGTCTCATAGACTGGACACAAGAAGGCGAAACTTATGAGCCCATCAAATAAACGAAAAATTTTCTACACTGTCTATTTCACGCTGGTGCTATTACCTGCGGTAGCCATGCTCGTGTCCGGCTATTTCCGCGGGGATGGTATCCGTGATACAGCGGTCTTCCTCGGTTTTATCGGCATGTCTCTGGCGGGAATTCAGTTGATTTCCATCGGCCGCATCCACTGGTTGTCAGACGCACTGGATATGGACAAAGTCTACAACAATCACCATTGGGTCTCACTTCTATCCATTTTGCTGATTGTTGCCCACTTCATGCTGCTGAGTTTTTACAATCCTCTCATCGCGACTTATTTAAACGTGTTTGAAGCCCCCTGGATGATAGCTGCCGGATCGATCGGTCTGTTTGGTCTGCTGCTCATCGGCATCACCTCTGTTCTGCGCAAATCCATCAAAATGGATTACCGCTACTGGCTGTTCATCCATGACGTCCTGACGATTGTCATACTGGTTTTTGGCATGATTCACCTGTTCAAAATTGGCTATTATACCAGTCATCCTTTTATGGAAGCGATTTGGATTTTTGAAATCGCCATCTGGGTGATTGCCTTTCTGTATATCCGTATCATCCGACCTCTGCGAATCGGTCAGAAACCGTACATGGTCGAATCTGTGGTAGGTGAATCTGCTGACACCTACACCCTCACCCTTGTTCCAGACGGTCATGAAGGTGTGCCTTTCGAAGCGGGTCAGGTGGCCTGGATCAGCACCGGGCCTTCGCCCTTCGTGCTAAGCCGTAACCCCTTCTCGTATTCTGGCAGTTCAGAACGCGAAGGTGAGCTGCGTTTCTCGATCAAGAATCTGGGGGATTTCACATCCACCGTGCCACACATGAAAAAAGGTCAACGTGTTTATGTGGACGGCCCTTATGGAACATTCAATTTAGATGACCCGCGCATGCAGAGCGGGCTGGTGATGATTGCCGGCGGAATCGGTCTGGCTCCGGTCATGAGCATCCTCAATACCCTGGCAGATCGCGGCGACAAACGCCCAACCTATGTCTTTTACGGTGATCTGAACGAAAATACCGCCCTTTATGAGGATGAATTCGAACAGTTGAAGCCCAAACTTAACCTCGCTTTCGTCCAGGTTTTGGAAAAACCCCTGCAGGAAGATTACCCTCATCGAGGCTATATCACCGAAGATATTATGCGGGAACACCTGCCGCAAAACTACCAGGACCTGTTCTACTTTGTCTGCGGTCCGGCTCCCATGCTGCGCGCGATCGAAAAACACTTCGATGCTATGGGTGTTTCTGAATCTCAGGTGCATGAAGAAAACTACACCATGGCGTAATCGTTATTCAAATCAGGTTAATCGGGCCCTAAATTAGGGCTCGGTTTTTTTAATCACCCGCAGGAGCAACAAGACAATAATCTCTATGGTTCAAGTGGTAAGCCAGCCTCAATTAAAGCCTCAAAACCACCCAAAACCGGATTGACCCGCTCGAAACCTTCGCGCAACATGAGGAACGCCGCCCGGGCGCTCGTATTTTCGGCCGGTCAGGTGCAGTAGGTGATGTACCAGGCTTTCTTATCCAGACCGGGTAGATAGGCTTCGATCTCACCCAGGGGGATGCTGAGCGCTCCCTTGATATGGCTGAGCTCATATTGGCTGGCTTGCCTGACATCCAGCAAAATCGCCCCATCTTGCTCGAGCGCGCTGATGGCTTCTGAGGCGGTCAGGCGGGGCACATCGTCCTGCGAGCGCAAGATCGGGTTTCCGCTTAAGTCACGCAGCCCGCGATAAACGAAAAGCACAATCACTGCCACAACTACTGCAACGATGATCCACACTGGGGTCAGATTTTGTTTCTTTGCTTTAAATGGGAGTCTTCTTTTGGCCATGTTGTACCTGCCTTGTCGCTTGGTATTATGTCACAAAGCGCTGCTTTTAATCCATTATCGTACAAGCTAAGTGCGGAGTCTTTGGCTTTCACGCAGATTAAACACTTTGAGACCGCCTGATGAAAACGGTGTCTTCGGTAGTTAAAACTTTGAGAAGCGCGCACCTCTGGCATGCAAGGCATTGCTGCCCGCAGCTTGACACCGAATTTATCCTGAAGGATGGCCGGCTCAGATTCGGCCACGCAAGAGACTCCCAAACTGCTTTGATTTCTGTCTTTCAAGACGAGGCGCGTTTGATGAGCTCATCCTGCTCTATTCGTTTTATAATTAGGCATTCATCGATCACCTGATCGTACCTGTGGAGAGCGCAATGCTGGAAGTAAATGTCAATGGTGTCCCTTATCAACTTCAGGAAATCCCTGGTGAAAAACTGAGCGACCTTTTACGAGAACGCCTGCGGCTGACCGGCACGAAAATCGGCTGTGGTGAAGGACACTGCAACATATGCACTGTGTTGGTCGATGGCGTACCCACGCGCTCGTGCATCACCCGCGCCGCGGCAGTGAATGGCAAGTCGGTTTTGACTGTTGAAGGACTGCGGGCACTGCGCCCCAACCACCAGCAAGACCAACGTGAAGACCTCAAAGCGCTCCACCCGCTGCAAGAGGCCTTCATCACACATGGCGCCATCCAATGTGGTTTTTGCACACCAGGCCAGCTGCTGACAGCCCATGCCCTGCTTCAAAACAACCCTGACCCCAGCCTTGACGAAATCAGGGAGGCCATGAACGACGTGATATGTCGGTGCGGCAGTTATGAAGCCATCATTTCCGCCATCCAGGCAGCGGCAAAGGCGATCCGGGAAGAAAGTTACGTGCAGTCCCGGCAGTTTCCGCTGGGCGAACAGGACCTGACCTATGTCGGTAAGAACTTTATACGCCCCGACGCAGTTGGCAAGGCAATTGGCAGCGCGAAATTCAGCGATGACCTGCACTTTGAGGGCATGCTTTACGCCCGGGTGCTGCGCGCCGGTGTTCCCTCAGCCATCCTGCGCTCACTTGACAGCTCTCAAGCCCGCCAATTGCCCGGCGTTGTGGCCATATTGACGGCGCAAGATCTGCAACACGAACGGCTGCACGGGATCTACAAGAAGGATTGGCCGGTCCTGGTCGGGATTGGCGAACGCGTGCGTTACCAGGGCGACGCGATAGCCATCGTCGCTGCCCAGAGCCAGGCCATCGCTGATGAGGCAATCAGACTGATTAAACCTGAATTTGAAGGGCGCCCGGTGGTCAGCAGCCCCCAGCAGGCACTTGAAAGAGATGCCGAGCAAATACACGATCAGGGCAACCTGCTCAAACACATCTATTTCGATAAGGGCGATATACAGATCGGCTTTGCAGAGGCGGATGTGGTGGTCGAGCATACTTTCACCACGCCCTCCATGGAGCATTTATTCATGGAGCCGGAGTGTTCCATCGCTGTTCCCAGGGAAGACGGGGGACTGGATATTTACGTTGGCTCCCAGATCCCCTTTGAAGATCGCCGCCAGGTGGCCGAAGCCACCGGACTACCGCTTGAAAAGGTGCGCGTGCGCGGACAAAAAATTGGCGGCGCCTTCGGGGGAAAAGAAGATATCGCAGGTCAAATCCATGCCGCCCTGCTGGCGTTGGCCACGGACAGACCGGTCAAATTGCTGTTTACCCGCCGCGAGAGCATGCTGGTTCACCCCAAACGACATGCCACCAGCATCAAACTGCGCCTGGGAGCCAGGCAGGATGGAAGGCTGACAGCTGTCCACACTGAGCTTTACGGTGATACCGGTGCCTACGCCTCGCTGGGTGTCCCTGTGATGACCCGCGCGACCACCCACTCTTGCGGACCCTACGTGATCCCACACACGCATGCAGACTGCTACGCCATGTACACCAACAACCCGCCCGCAGGCGCTTTCCGGGGTTTTGGCGTGATCCAGGCTTCCTTTGGGATTGAATCTGCCATGGACATCCTTGCTGAAAGGCTTGACCTCGATCCGATGACTATACGCAAGATAAACTGCCTTCAGGTTGGCTCCACTACCAACACCGGTCATTATCTGACTGAAAGCGTGGGGCTACCCGATTGTCTGGACGCCATCGGCGACTGGTGGGCGCATAACGGCGTCAGCGCTCCCTACACCCCGCAGACGGAAGAGCTTTCGGGTCAGCGATTGATTACATGCTGGGGGCTTGCCTGTGGGTTTAAGAATACCGGTTTGGGCACTGGTGCAGAAGACAGCAGCGGGGTGATCCTCAAACTGCTGCCTGCCGGGCGTTTGCAAATTAAGAGCGGCGCTTCCGAAGTCGGTCAGGGCCTGGTCACCACGCTGCAGTTGATTGCCGCGGAGATCTTGAGCATCCCACCCGACAACATCAATGTCTACCTGATGGACACCGATCTCACGCCTGATGGTGGCCCAACCACTGCCAGCCGGCAGACCTACGTGACCGGAAACGCTGTACGCCAGGCTGCCATTTCGCTGCGTAAGCGCATTCTGGAGATGCTTAGCAAACCTTGTGATGTCGATCCGGATGAAGTTCTGTTCTCATCAGAAGGGGCGCGAGTTGGTGAAAGGCTGATCCCCTGGCAGGAAATTCATGACCAGCTCCAGCAAACTCCGTTGGGACTGGCAGAGGAGTATTGCTATCGCGCCCCCGACACCTATCCGATCTCCGTCGGCGGTCGCATCCATGTCGCCTATAGTTTCGCAGCGCAGGCGGTGAAAGTGGGCATCGACCCAGCCACTGGAGAGGTAAAGGTTCTGAAGGTGATTTCTGCCAACGATGGGGGTCGCGTGATCAACCCCCTCGGGTTCCACTCTCAGGTGGAAGGCGGCATCGTCATGGGCATTGGGCATGCCTTGATGGAGGATTTCGAAGTTGAAAATGGTGTCATCAAGAGCGACCGTATCGCCCGATACCAGGTGCCCCGCATGCAGGACCTGCCTGAGATCAAATCAATCATCGTTGAGGCCAAAGCCAGTGAGGGGCCGTTTGGTGCCAAAGGGGTGGGCGAGTTGGTCTGCATCCCCACCCCGGCTGCAATCACAAATGCCATCTACCATGCCATCGGCTTGCGGGTAGATGACCTGCCGGTATCCAAAGAAAAAGTCCGCTCGTGGCTTCAGGCTGAACACGCCTGAAAGTTTCGTCGGTTCACGGTCCAGCTAAATATTTCCGTGCCTGCTGCCAGCCTGGAAGTGTACAACATCTCAACCAACTGAAAGCAGAGATAGCCGCCTGTGCGTAAAGTCTGCTGGCATTCTAATTGCACCTAACTGGTTGACAACCCTCTAAAACGGGTATTTTGTGATATTGGTTTCCGTCTGACCAGGAGGAAGCATGACGAGAGCATTTGGAATCGACATCAGCAAGCATCAGGCTAACGCGGAAGGAACCCGGCGGATTAATTTTGAGATCATCAAAAATCACGCTGAGCCCGTCAGTTTCATCGCCGCACGCTCGGGCGTGTCCTGGGGTTATCGCGATCCCCAATTCAGTTATCACTGGTCCCAAATGGGTCAACTCAAAATCGGCAGGATTGCCTACCATGTGATTTACTTCGGTGAAAGTGCTGTCGCGCAAATGGATTCCCTTTTTAAAATGCTGGCAAATAAGAGCGACTGGGCTCACGACCGCATTGCCCTTGACCTCGAAGTAGCCGGTATCAACACGCGTGCCCGCATCACCTCAACCACGCTCAACTGCCTGGAAATCTGTAAATCGCGCACGGGTCGTTTTCCCATCGTGTATTCACGCGCCAATTGGGTGGACGCTAACCTGCAGCTAGGCGATCTGCCTAAACTGGACTGGTGGTTGGCGACCTACCGCCGCTCTGCTCCTTCGCCTTTCTATACCAGTGAACATCCAGGGCCGCCCTTCTTGCCCAAAGGGGTGAGCACTTACCTGATCCATCAGACCAGCGATCGCGGAAAAGCGATCGGCGCCTTCAGCCACTACATGGATTACAACCGCTGGAATGGCGACAGCAATGCAGTCAGGCAGTATTTCAATAACCCCACAGGATACCTCGACATTCCCGGACACGCAGTGCTTTTTCGGGCCAAATGCATGGTCAACAGCCTGCGCAAGCGCGAGGGCCCGGGCACATCTTTCAAAATTATTGGCAAACTTAACCTGGGTGAAATCGTTTCGGTCTATGAAGAGGATGAAGGTTGGTTTCGGCTTGACCCAAAAGACGAAGTCTGGTGCTCCGGAGCGGGGAATTACATGCAGCGTTTGCCGGCTGAAATGCCTTTGGTCAATACGCCTGAAAAGCGGCGCGCCCAGTGTATAGTGAAAGCACTCTTCACGCGGGAGGGGCCCGGAAAAGAGTATAAGATCATTGGCAACTTGATTCGAAACGAGGTGGTCACCATTTACGAAATCAGGAATGGCTGGTTTCGCATCTCACCTGACCGGCAGGTCTGGTGCTGCGGCGAAGCGCATTATTTGCGGTTGGTGGGTTGAGTTTTCCTGCCCTTTGCGTGGTTTTAACGCATGGACTCGATCGTCCCAACCACATTATCCTGAAACTCCCGCAAGAATCCTCTGATGTAATCAACCGGATCCAGGTCTTTATTCGTTATCAGAGGAGTCATATCCATCCCAAAGCTCAACCCGGTGGTCAGATCGGTAGCGTGTGATGCAAAAAAGGTCGCGTTTGCAGCCCGCCGACCCAAAACAGCATCGGTATAATTTTTACCTCCCTGCACCTGAGAAACAAACACATCCACCAGTTGGGCCTGAAGATGTTTGTGCGCGGATACATCCATGACCACTTTTTTCTCATCAGGCAGCCAGTCTAAATTCCGCCAGACCTCACAACCAATCAAACTTACAGGCAGTTCTACGGGTTCGAGATCGCGTAGAGCTTCCAACAGCCGCAGCAGAACGCCAACGTGTGTGTTGTGCTTGTCGGCCAGGTTGTGCGTGTAAATCACCTGTGGGCGGGTTTGCCTGATCAGATTTTGCAGGTCATCTTTGAGGTCCTGGTTGCCCGGCTTCTTGACTTCAGCACTGGGGTAACCCAAAAAGACCTGGGCGGAATACTTACCTATGCGGGCTGCCTCTTTCTGTTCTTCCACCCGGATGCGCGCCATCTCGTCGTCGCTCACCTGCGCAAATTCCCCCGCCCGGGGGGAGCCATGACCGTCGGTGACGACACAGCCAGTGAAATGGACGTCCGGCTGCTGATAGGCTCGCAGGATGCCGTCAATCGCCATAATCTCGATGTCGTCCTGATGGGCGGCGATGCTGAGATGGGTCGTCCGGCTTAGTGCTTCGATGGCGTCTGAGCCATCGGGGATGTAGATTTCGGCGTTGGGCTGTGTGAACATATTGATCTCTCCAAGTATAATTTTGGATATTAACTATACCATCTACCCTCAATTAACCGCGTTATTACCAACAAAAAAGGGCAGGTTGGTTGAACGGCCTGCTAAGCCCCTTTAATATAGTAGTGAACAGTGCAGGGGCGAAACAAGCACCCCTGGGGCCCACAGTGTGCTCGCCATTCTGTTGTAAATCGTGGGCTTTATATATCTACCTTGACAAACCCACCAATGTTGTTAAAATCTAATATAATTAGTTTCCAAGTCAACCATTAGAGTTTGGGGTGATATGTCGGAGAAACGGATGCATCTTTACGAGTCATTGAAGGCAGTTTTCCTTCATATTGATAACCATGAGAAGGCCTATCTGTCTGGGTATGGTCTCAATGTCGCCCGTTTCTATATCCTCCTGCATGTTTCTCAAAACCCCGGCATCAACTACATCGACCTGAGCAGCCGGCTGCTCTGCAACAAGAGCAACACCACCCGTGTCGTGCAGGGTATGCACAAAGAGGGCTTGATCACCCGCCAGAACGATCTCAATGATCGCCGAAGTTTTCATCTCTACCTGACTGAAAAAGGAACTGATTTACTTGCTGAAGTCTATCCAGGTTTTGTAGGTCAAATTGATTCACTCATGTCTCGTTTCAGCAAAAGCGAGACCTCGCACTTCCTGGATGTCAGCCAACACATTGAAAGCACCCTTTCCCCCAGCTCATTTCTCAGCCTGACCAATTCGCAGGTCTTGAACTGGCATAATGGAAACAAGCGGGGGTAAGGATGATAACGCTACTAACTGGCAAAACTGCCAAACAATTCAATAGTTTCAAAAGGAGAAACCAATGAAGAAAAGTTATTTGTTGATTGCAATCGCCCTGATTGCGACTCTGCTGGTGGGAGCCTGTAGCACTCCGGCAGAGACCCCTGTCGTAACGGAACCTCCGGTCGATGTACCTACCGAAGAACCCGTCGTTGAAGAGCCCACTGAGATGCCGACCGAGGAAGTTGTAGCGCCAGCCGCTACCCTGCGTATTTGGGCTGACGAACAACGCGCCCCCGTTTTGACTGAACTGGGCGCCAAGTTCAAGGAAGAATACAACGTCGAAGTCGTTGTCGAGAATATCTCTGGTATTCGCGACCAATTCCTCGTGGCTGCCCCCGCTGGTGAAGGTCCGGACATTATTGTTTTGGCTCACGACCAGCTGCCTGCCCTGACCGAATCTGGTCTGATCGCCGAACTTGACCTTGGCGAGAAGGCCGATGATTTCACTGACCAGGCACTGAAGGCATTTAGCTACGAAGGCAAACTCTACGGTATGCCCTACGCTACTGAAAACCTGGGCTTTTTCTACAACAAAGACGTTGTTGAGACTGTCCCCACCACCTGGCAGGGCGTCTATGACCTCTCCAGAACCCTGATTGACGAAGACAAAGTTCAATACGGTATCGTATTGGCTGGTACTTCGTACGACGCTTATCCCTGGATGACCTCTCAGGGTGGCTACATCTTCGGTCTGGACGAAAATGGCGACTACGACCCCACTGATGTCGGCGTTGGTTCAGAAGGTATGATCAGGTTTGGCGAAATGGCGCTGCAGTGGAAAGAAGACGGAATTCTGTCT
>CAZHXQ010000070.1:0-10216 GCA_964536465.1 uncultured Anaerolineaceae bacterium | reverse complement strand
AGATACGACGATTATTCCAGGCTTAAAACCATCAACCAGCTCAACTACGGCGAAGAAGTTACCATTCTCGCCAGGGTAGTCAGCGTGGACATCTTCAGGACCAAAAAAGGCAAACTGCTGGTAGAAGCGGTAGTCTCAGATACCACCGGTTCGCTGCGTCTGCTCTGGATGAACCAGGATTGGCACGTGCGTTACCTTAAAAAAGACTTGTTTATTTCGGTTTCGGGAAAAATTGACACTTATCTGGGCCGACCGGTGATCTGGTATCCGGATTACGAACCGATTGACAAACAGCAGCTGCATACCAACCGCATCGTGCCGGTTTATCCTCTGACTGCCAAGATCACGCAGCGCTGGCTGCGCCGAACCCAATTCAACACTGTTCGCTATTGGGCTCCCAGGGTCTATGACTTTCTGCCCGAGCACTTGCGAGAAAAAGCGCGTTTGTATAAAACCGCGGAAGCGCTGCTGCAAATTCATTTTCCCAAGTCAATGGAGGACCTTGAGGCAGCTCAGCGTCGGTTTGCCTTTGATGAGCTTTTCCTGCTTCAGGTTGGCGTCTTGCAGCAGAAGAAACAGTGGCAGCAACTGGTGGGGCATCCATACCAGGTGACTGATGAATGGCTGGCTGAAAGAATCGGGGCGCTGCCGTATGAGTTGACCGCTGCGCAAAAAAGATCGCTGGCAGAAATCCGTTCTGACCTTGCCAAAGCTCACCCAATGAACCGCCTGCTGCAGGGTGATGTGGGCTCGGGTAAGACGATTGTCGCAGTCATTGGAATGGCGATGGTGATCGAGTCGGGAGCCCAGGCGGCGCTGATGGCTCCGACCGGCATTTTGGCGGAACAACATTATCAAACCATCAGGAATCTTTTGACAAAAAGTAAAGATGACCATCCGGCTTTTCTGGAAGAAGGGCAGGTGCGCCTGTTGACCGGTGACACTGGCCAGGCGGACCGTATGGAGATATTTGAGGGTTTGGTGTCAGGTTATGTCAAGCTGCTGATTGGCACGCACGCATTAATAGAAGATCCGGTCACCTTCCAGAACCTTCAGATGGTGGTGGTCGATGAGCAGCACCGCTTTGGCGTCGCTCAGCGAGCAGCCCTGCGTAATAAAGGTGACAACCCGCATCTGCTGGTTATGACGGCCACACCGATCCCACGCTCACTGCAGTTCACGATTTTCGGCGATTTGGATGTGAGCATCATGGACGAAATGCCGGCGGGTAGATTGCCGGTCACCACCATGATTGCGTACCCAACAGAACGAGAACGCATCTATCAAAATATCCGTAGCCAGGTGGAAAACGGGTACCAGGCCTTCATAATCTATCCATTGGTTGAAGCCGGCGAGAATGATGAGATTAAGGCTGCCGTTGACGAACAGGTCAGGCTGCAGGAAGATGTTTTTCCCGATTTGAAGGTTGGTCTGGTCCATGGACGGATGAGACCGTCTGAGAAGGACGCCATGATGCTGGCTTTCAGAGCCAAAGAATATGACGTTCTGGTCTCGACATCAGTTGTTGAGGTCGGTGTTGATATTCCGAACGCGACCATTATGGTGATTGAAGGCGCAAATCATTTTGGACTCTCTCAGCTTCACCAGTTTAGAGGACGGGTTGGTCGTGGAGACGCACAAGCCTACTGTTTCCTGATCCCTGATAATGACAGCGCGGTTGAAAACCACCGCCTACAGGTCATGACGGAGACCAACGACGGCTTCAAGCTGGCTGAGGTCGATCTGAAAGAGCGCGGACCTGGCGACTTTTTAGGCACCCGCCAGGCTGGAGCGGTTGACCTGAAAATGGCCAACCTGGCTGACCTGGCGCTGATCAAGGAAACCCGGGAGCTTGCCACCAGGCTCTTGGATGACGACCCGGAACTGGACAAAGAAATTAACCAGGGTTTAAAGGAGGCCGTTGCAGCCTTTTGGCCTCAAACAAACGGCGCAGGAGATGTAAGCTGACCATGAGAAAAGTGATATTCCCCGGAACTTTTGATCCCTTTCATTACGGACACCTGGATATTGCCAGGCGGGCAGCAAAACTGTTTGACCTGGTTGTTGTTGCTGTTTACGATAAACCGTCAAAGTCTTTGCTTTTTGAACCAGAGGTTCGGATCGAGTTAACCAGACAGGCAGTTGCCGGGCTTGAGGGAATCGAAGTGGTGGGTTACTCTGGAATGACGGTGGCCTACGCGAAAAAGATTGGCGCGCAGGCGATCGTCAGGGGGCTGAGGGTTTTTTCGGATTTCGAATACGAGTTTCGAATTGCGCTGGCCAACAGGAGGCTTGACAAGGAAATCGACACCATCGCGCTGATCACCGGAGAGGAGAACACTTTCCTTTCATCCTCAACAGTAAGAGAAATCGCTTCATTGGGTGGAGATGTCTCCAGCATGGTTCCTCCTAACGTCAATAAAGCCCTCAAGGAACGCTACGCTGCGGGAAGCCAGGCGGGATTCCACAGATGCTGATCTGTTGGTCAGATTAGAAACAGACAGATAGGCGCTGAAAATGGTGATACACTAAATTCAATCAGGAAGTTTTCGGAGGATTATATGGACATTTTGCATCTTGTTGATCGACTGGAAGAGCTGTTCAACAACAGCAAACCCATCCCTTTATCCCGTAGTGTGGTCGTTGATGAGAACGCGTTCATGAATATTATTGATCAAATGAGAATTTCTATCCCCGAAGAAATTAAAAAGGCGCAGCAAATCATCGCTCAAAAAGACCGCATACTGGCCCAGGCACAGGAAGAAGCCAACCGCACGGTCTCTATTGCTCGTGAAAAAAGCGAACGGATGGTGGAGAAATCCGACATTTATCTATCAGCGCAGACCAAGGCTGAAGATATTACCCGGCAAGCACAAGTGGAAGCCGGACGGACTCAGCACGATGCTGATCGTTATGTGGCTGAGACCCTGCGCGGATTGGAACGGGAGCTCAAACGGGTATTAAACCAGGTAGAAAACGGTATTCAGGCACTTCAACCCAAAGAAGAAGAATAGCTGCAGGTTACAAAAAAAAGCCGAAATTTCGGCTTTTTTTCTTTTAAATATTTGTCACATTGCATTATTCTTGTACAGCTAGGCCGGTCATTGAGCCTTTGAGATCCGCGCAGTTACTCTTTGTCCTGCTGCGAATTGGCGCGGGATTCTTTTTTCGCAGGCCTGCGTTCGGGCTTACGCGGCACAGGATGGAGACCATTGGCGTATTTCAACTCTCCCACAATTGAAGTCTCCAAAACCTGATCCATGTGATCGACAAAGACAATCTTGAGCTCTTTCAATACCGCCTCAGGGATATCTATCAGGTCTTTTTCGTTCTTGACAGGTAAGATCACTGTTTTGAGTCCTGAGCGGTGGGCGGCCAGTACTTTCTCTCTGACACCGCCAATCTGCAGCACCCTGCCGCGCAGGGTAATTTCACCGGTCATGGCCACTTCGTGCCTGACTGGAACGCCCAGAGCGGCAGAGATCAACGCTGTTGAGAGCGTGATACCGGCGCTTGGACCGTCTTTGGGGATCGCGCCCTCGGGGACGTGAATGTGAATGTCTGTATCCTCGAAGAAATCGTCCGGAATCTCAAAAACTTTTTGACGGGATTTCAGGTAACTTAAGGCCGCCTGGGCTGATTCCTGCATGACCTCGCCGATCTGACCGGTTATTTGCAGATTGCCCTTTCCCGCCACCACCAGGACTTCGATGGGCATAATCTCGCCCCCATTTTCTGTCCAGGCCAGGGCAGTAGCAACGCCAATTTCATCTTTGGCTTCCGCGGCCATGGGGAAGAATTCTACCGGACCGAGCAGGTCACTGACCAACTCGGAGGTGACTTTCGTGGGATATTCTCCGCCCTCCGATTTTATGGTTGCAATTTTTCGCAGCACAGCTCCAATTTGCCGTTCCAGGTTTCGTACTCCGGCCTCGTATGTGTAACTACCGATGATCAGGCGTAGAGATTCGTCAGTAAATTCGATGGGGTCCTCATCCAATCCGTTTTCGAGCATTTGTTCCGGGATCAGGAATTGCCGGGAAATGATGATTTTGTCTTCCTCGATATAGCCGGGAAATTCAATCAGTTCCATGCGGTCAAGCAGGGCCGGCGGGATGCTGCTGACTGTGTTTGCTGTCGTGATGAAGAAAACCTTCGAGAGATCATAAGGAACTTCAAGATAGTGATCCGAGAAGGCGTGGTTCTGTTCGGGGTCAAGCACCTCGAGCAGCGCTGCCGAGGGATCACCGTGAAAATCGGCATTGAGCTTATCAATTTCGTCCAGCATGAAAAGCGGATTGATCACTTTCGCCTTTATCATGGTCTGGAGGATCCGCCCTGGCAGAGCGCCAATATAAGTACGGCGGTGACCGCGAATTTCTGCCTCATCATGAACGCCGCCCAGGGACATGCGTACAAATTTCCGGTTCATGGCCGTGGCGATAGACTGACCGAGCGAAGTCTTTCCTGTACCGGGAGGACCGACAAAACAAAGGATCGGGAGACTGTTCTTTTTTGGCCGAAGGCTTTGAACGGCCAGAAATTCGATGATGCGGTCTTTGGCTTTCTTCAAACCATAATGATTTTTGTCCAGAATTTGCCTGGCCTTACGCACATCGAGGTCGTCTTCACTGGCTTGCGTCCAGGGAAGGTCAAGCAGGTAGTGCAGGTAATTGGAGATCATCCCATTCTCAGGGGAAAGCGGCGGAGAAGAGCGCAGACGGTCGAGTTCTTTGACCGCGGTCTCCTGAACTTCCTGGGGTAGCCTGGAGGCTTCCAGCTGCATCTCAATCTTGTGAATATCAGGGTCACTTGACTTGCCCTGGTTCAGCTCCATCTGCAGACGGCTGATGTGCTCGCGCAGCACGGACTCGCGTTGGTTCTTATCGAAATCTTCGTGAATACTGCTGATGACCTGCAAATCCATTTCGAGCATACGGGTCTGGGCGATCAACTTGGCGTGCGCCATTTTCAAGCGAGCGAGGTCATTGACCTCCTGGAGTAAATCGAGGCGATCTCGCGGGGTGATTGACACATTGATGCCAATGAAATCAGCCAGTTTTCCGGCATGGTTGATTTCGTCGGCGATAGCAAGCGATTTGCGATTCAGCGGTGAGGGCATGGAGGCGTAGCGAGCCAAACTGGCTTTGGCAGAACGGATCTCGCTTTTAACCTCGTTGGTACGCCTGGCAGGAACGTTGACTACTTCGACATCAGCAACGTATTGGTTTTGTTTCTTGTAAATCTTCAGGATACGCACCCGTCGTCGTGCTTCGGCGAAGATGTCTTGTGAATAGTCGGGCGTTGGCCGTGAAAAGTCCATTTCTAAACCGAAAGCCACCTCAAGTCCAATCTCCCAAACTTCATCTTTTTTCGGCTCTGTGATATTTTCGTAAAGAGGATAACAGGCAATAACGCTCGTACGATTGTCGACCGCTTCGTAGACAAGTTCAGCATCGCTGACATCCTCGTCTGTATAAAGGCGGGTGACCGCTAACGGGAGTAGAGGTTCATTGTATAAAACCACCACCGGGGCGGAAAAATGAATTTCTTTATCCGATGTCCGGTTTTTCACCAACATGGTGGTAGATAGCAGACGATCGTTATCGTCTGAGAATTCTTCATCGTAATCGTCTGAAAAATATTTTCTGTTAAGCACTTAGATCCTTCAGTTCTGTAAATGTGACCAAATAACTTTTGCTGCAGCAGCAATAAAAATCGAGCCTGTGACGAGTATACCCTTAGATTCACCAGCCAGATAGAGTGCCTGGGATAGCGCTTCTTCAGCGGGACTGATCGCGGTCGCTGGAACATTGTAATTTTCAACGATTGCTTTCAGCTGCTCTGGGTCGGCTGCCCGCGGATGGATAGATTGGGTGGTGATGATCTGTTCAACTCTTGGCAGAATCGCAGTGAGCATATCAGCCATTGACTTGTCAATGGAGGCTCCAAAAACCAGCACAAAGGGCCAATCTGGAAAATATTCATCGATCGCACTCACCAGGCGCCGTATTGAATCACCGTTATGAGCAGAATCGATCACTATCGGAGGAATTTCGCGCAGTATCTCGAATCTGGCAGGCCAATGCACTTTCTCGAAACCTGCCTGGATGGATCTGCGGGTGATGTGGAAACCGTTCAGGCGCAATAAGTCCAGGGCTGCCACAGCAGTGACGGCGTTTTCTATCTGATGAGCACCGAGCAAAGGGATTGACAATCTCAGTTTCGTATTTGTGCTGATATTTTTGCTCTTTATAACCTGATGGCGAGACGCAATTTGAAAGGTCTGCCTCTTCAGGGTGTGCCCAATTGGGTCGACGGCGTACTCCTGCTGGGCCTCAACAAGCAGTGAACCCCGTTCTGAAGCGATTTTTACAAGAGTTTCGCGGGCTTCGCTCTGCTGCGGGCTGATGACCACCGGGCGACCTGGCTTGATGATGCCGCCTTTCTCTGCCGCGATTTCCGTCAGGGTGTTACCGAGCACGGAAGTGTGGTCATAAGAAATCGACGTGATTACTGATACAACAGGGGTGATAACATTGGTTGCGTCCAGGCGACCTCCGAGGCCAACTTCGAGCACGGCAACATCGATTTCTTGCTGTGCGAAGTAAAGGAAAGCCATCGCGGTGGTTAATTCAAAGGTAGTAGTTTCAGGCACTTTCTCCGTTAATGGTCTCATTTGGTCAGCCAGGTCAATAACGTTTTGCTCGCTGATCATTTCGCCATTAATGGCTATTCGTTCGCGAAAATCTTCTAAGTGCGGAGAAGTATATAGCCCGACTTTATACCCGCTCGCCTGCAGCACGGAAGCTATCAGCGAAGCAGTTGAGCCCTTTCCTTTGGTACCAGCGACGTGAACGCAGGGATAATATTGGTGAGGAGTTCCCAACAGCTCCATTAATTGATTCATCCGGTCCAGCTTAAAGAAACGGTGTTTATCATCCACATGCCGTTTCATGCTGAAGTCGACCCAACTATAGATCCAATCCAGAGTTTCCTGGTAACGCGTATTTTTTTCGTGGCGTTTTAGTTGCCTACTCATTGACGGGCGTAATATCCTCTATCAGCACATATCCGATGATCGCATAATCACCGGAAGAATATTCAATTAGCACGCACTCCCGATTGAATTCATCAAAGCGTCTTTCTGGCATGGAAACCAGCTCGACGGTCATGCCCTCCCGAATTCGTCCGGGTGAACTGAAGCTTCCGTAACAACCCGTTCTCACCCAAATATCCCGTACCGCCCTGACAAACACCACCGGTGTGGGGGTTACCGTGGTGGTGGGTGTGGGGGAATAATCGGGCGTGGGTGTTGGGGTAATCGTGGGGGTTAATGTGGCGGTGGGTGTGAGCGTCACGGTGGGTGTCATTGTGAGCGTGGGTGTCCGGGCCAGGTTGCGCTCATAGGCCGAATCTGAAATTTGTCTGGCTGCCAGGCTGACTCCCATAATAACCAGGACCAAGACCACAACAACAGCAATCGCGGTGACCAGATAAGTCGGCAGGAAACCGCGTTTCAGCTCCAGAACCCTGGGGTCCTGGGGGAAGCGCTTGCGAGCCTTCGAGCTGATCCTGAGCGCGTCAAGCGCGAAGTATTTATTGCCGCTCTCGAGCGCGTCTTCCGACCGCTGAATTGCGTCTTCGTTTGTGCTGATTTCGGTCTCAAGCGCGCTGATTTCGTTTTCAAGTGAGAGGCTCTGCGAGTCATACGCGTCCAGCTGCCTCAAAAAGTCGAGATTTTCGCGTGCTCCGTCGATCTTCTTTCGTGCCAGAGCAACCGTGGGCGCGTTGGTGGCTTCTTCTTTGAAACGCTGGGTATTATCGAGCAACGACTGGATGGTGGCAGGGATTAGTAGATCAAGCCGGTTGCGAAGCCTGCCCAATTGGGGGATCTCACCATATTTGACGCGAATCTTTTCCAGTTTGCTTTTTGCGTCGGCCAGCTTGGATGGCGGGATTTTTCCGCTCAGGCTGACCAAATCGCTGACCTCATTTAACATGGCGATATCTTCACGGATTTCGGCTGCTTTATCGATGTACTCCGGAATGGCCACGGCGCTCGCGGCAGTCTGGATCTTGCCCAGAGCGGCTACAAGATCTCCCTGCGTCAGCAGGTTGAGCCCTTCTCGGTAAACATCGTAGGCCTGCATCTGGTTTTCGAGGTCGTGTCTCAGCTCTTCGCCCTCGCGCCAGCGTTTGATACCGGCATCTTCGAGATGATCAAAAGCTTCATCGAGATAATTGAGGGCAACCTGGTAGCGAAAGACGCGAGCGGCGCTCTGTGCCTTACCGTAAGCCTTACCAGCTTCTGGCGGTAGCGCCACCGAGGGGATATTGCCTGAACGCAGGTACTCCTCAGCTTCGCTGTGATGTTCCTGGGCGCGCGTCCAGCCTGGCTCCATCTGGATCACTTTTTCGTAAAGAGGGATTGCCGCCTGATAATTACCCTTGTAAAAAGCTTCTTCTGCCTCATCCATTAATTTTTCCGCTTCGGGATCATGCGTGGATTGGAAAAAACGTTTCAGTGGGTCGCTGTCGATCCCGCCCAGGTCGTCCATCCCGAGATTTGTGCGCGTGATTGCTGGTTGAGTTGCAGAGAGGTCGCCTAAAACAGGTCCCGGTGACGTGTCGAGCTCGTCGGCAGGGATACCTGTGCCTTCCGCGGAGGGTTGGCTGAAAACCGGAGACTCTGGTTGAGAGTCTTCGAAGGGTTCTGGGGTGGTAGAAGGGAACATCTCGTTAGGTTGTGGGGCTGTAACAGCCTGTCCGGCAGCACGCCGGCTGATAACGCGTCGCAATTCACGTAAGAGGCGGTGTGCTTCTTCGAGGTCATCCAGGCTGACATCGTCAGCGATGCGGTTGGTCGCCAGCGCTTCCAGGTAGGTGGACAGACCCGTTTCAGCCTGTCTGAGCTGCTCGTCGCTGGGATCTTTGCTGGATAGCACAATTCTTGCCTGTTCAATTAATGAACTGATCATTCTTTTGGTCCTTTCAAAAGGGAAGCAGGGCTATTGACGTATGCTCTGCAGCACCTTCAGGGCAGCCTTCATCTCCGTTGGGGTCTTAAAATTTCCATCCAGTGCGTTTTCAAGGAATTTAATTTCCTGGTCATTCAAACGATTTTGAACATCGAACGAATAAGTAGCCTTAAAATGCTGGGGAGAATTGGCGATGTCCTCTGGTCGGTTGGGCCCGACCGCGACCGATCCGGGCGCCTGCCGCCCGGTAAAAATGTGGTGAAGGGCGCGGGAACTGAGCTGGATCATATCAGATTGCTGGACTTCGGGCGAGAAATTATTGGGCTGCCAACGACCGATATTCCAGTCGATAATGACTACTTTTTGACGGATATCGTTCCAATAGTAGTGCAGCAATTTATGGTCAAGAAAACTGGCTCCGCGGCTGTGGGCTTCCTCGAGGATGCTGCAGATCTGGACAGAAATATCCAGGACCTGTTTCATGCTCAGGTTCCGGACAAAATTCCCACGGGTATAGCCAGCATCACAGAGCAGGTAGAGATTATCCTCCCAGCGCCTTTCGAGGATCAGGAAGGGTAGCCAGCCATCCTGGATCCTTTCTTCAAATTGGGCCAAAACATCTTCAATCTCGTCCACTTCAAACAAGGCCAATTCCCCTTTGATATTCACTCCGTGACCTTGTTTCTCCATTTGTTTGGTTAGAGGAGCGATTTCAACAGGCCAGAGCGTATTTGGTTCCGGTTTTAAGAAGCCGGCTTGCAGCATGGGGGTGAGGTTCTGGATGCCGCGTAAATTTGCCAGAATGTTATATTCCTCAACAAACAGTGGCTTAGCGTAAGAGATTTTGTCATGCCGCATGACTTTAAAAGCCGGGTCGCGGCTGTAGGGGGTTTTGCCTGATGCGTGTTTATATAGAAAGACCCGGGCGCTGGAACCGCCAGCCTCTGGAATCGCAAAATCGTGCTGACCAGCTGTCAGCCAGGTATCCAACGGCTCTGCTAAATAGAAGCCGCTATTCGAATCAAGTATTTTTTGTTGTATGTTATTTTCCGTTAAGTCCCGCTATTTTACCATTGATACGCGTCGCCTGGTTCAAAGTAACCGGCATCACGTCTCACCAGCTCATCAAACCATGGCAACAGAGGGTGAATGCCCTCGATTTCTTGTATCCCCTGGCGGATTTTTGCGCTGTCAGCCACGGAGAGCAAGTTCAGGTATTGGCGCTGCCAGAGATC
>CAZHXQ010000069.1:1779-10222 GCA_964536465.1 uncultured Anaerolineaceae bacterium | reverse complement strand
GCGGCTGGACCAATACCCTGCTACGCGGGCACACGAGCCCAGCCGTACGGAAGGTTTTAATCTCCCTCCGCGGACCGCTGAATTAATTATAAAAGCGGCTGGTCCTGGCAATATTGGTCTTTCAAACCATGCAGGTATTTATTAGCCGCAATCGCCAGATTCCCGGCGGCCTGTGAGAGAGCCCCTTCAAGGGCTTGACCCTCAGGTGTCGCCTGTACCAAATCATCCACCCCCAAGGCTGCCATTCCCTCCGCCCCTTCTCCGATCTCCCCAGAAATTACAGCTACGCGCACCCGGGCGGCTCGCGCCCGCGTAGCTACGGCTGAAATCGCCTTTCCCATAACGCTTTGGGCGTCTGTGCGCCCTTCTCCTGTGATTACCAGGTCGCTTCCGGCCAATTTCTGGTCAAATTCCAACAGATCGAGCACAAAATCGATGCCTGAATGAATTTCAGCACCCATAAATGCGACAAAAGGCAGCGCGAACCCGCCGGCAGCCCCTATTCCGACGGTTTCTTTCAGCTGCAAACCAGTTTCGCGGGCCACCAGGTCCGCCAGGTTTTCCAGCCCCTGATCCAACTCCTTCACCTGTTGCGCAGTAGCGCCCTTCTGGGGGCCGAAAACCGCCGCCGCGCCGTTTGAACCGCACAGTGGATTGTGGACGTCGTTCAGAAAAACCAGCCTGCCCGGATAATGAAGCTGCCTCAGCCCATGCAGGTCAAGGCCATTAATCCTTTGCAGACCTGCGCCATTGGTCAGCGCCTGGTCCTGTTCATTAAAAAAGCGAATACCCAATGCCACGGCTGCGCCAATGCCGCCATCGACGGTGGCGCTGCCGCCCAGGCCGATATAAATCGGGTCTGCCTTCCTTTTAATCGCATCCATAATCAGTAAGCCAACACCATAGCTGCTGGTTTGCAGCGGATCGCGCTCTTGCGGGCGCAGCAAAGTGAACCCCCCTGCCCCCGCCATCTCAATCAGTGCCGTGCCGTCCGTCATCATGGCGTAACTGGCCCGCAGCGGTCTGCGCAGTGGGTCCTGGGTATCGACCCATACCAGCTCGCCTTCCAGTGTGCTGATCAGGGCCTCAACCAGCCCCTCGCCCCCATCCGAGACGGGCATTTCAAGCACCTGCGCGCGCGGGAAGATCTGCCTGGCTTGCGCGGCAATAATGCCGCAGGCCTGCGAGGCACTTAGCGAGCCCTTAAACGAGTCGGCGGCGACGATGATTTTCTTCAATCACTTCCCCTTCCTGATTTGAGCCCTGTCCGCTGCGATTGCCACCCCTCTGCATTAGTCCAGGCGGTTGTCTACGAAAAAGATCCCTCTTCCACCATCGGTCGCAAGTAGCCATCGCTCATTTGCATGACCTCGTCAGCAACCGCGGTGATGCTCATATCGTGAGTGACGATGATGACGGTATAGTTATCGTCGTGCGCCAGGTTTCTCAACAATTGTACGATTTTCTCGCCATTGGCGTTATCGAGATTGCCGGTCGGTTCGTCTGCCAAAATGATTTTTGCGCCTGAGGCCAACGCGCGGGCGATGCCTACGCGCTGTTTTTCCCCGCCCGAGATCATGTTCGGAAAGCGCTTGTGCACCGTCTCAGGCAAATTCACATGGGCGACGTGCTCTTTGGCGATCACAGCCGCTTCCCTGGGCGATTTGCCCAAAAGCTCCAGCGGGAAACAAACGTTTTCCAGGCAGGTCATCAGGGGGAACAGGTTAAAACTCTGGTACACCACCGCCACGTTCTTGCGCCGATATTTATCCAGGTCAAACTTGTCGGTCGCGACCCCGCGATAAATCACCTGCCCTTCAGTTGGCAGCGCCAGCCCCGCGATCAGCGAAAGCAGGGTCGATTTACCAGAGCCAGATTTCCCGATGACGGCATACATTTTGCCTTCGTAAAATTCCGCGTTAGCTGCTTTGACCGCCTCGACTGTCTGGTATTTGTTGCTGTACTGAAAGCTGACATTATCAAGTTTCAGGATGGGTTCTGTGAGAGTTGTCTGATCCAAATCTACTCCTATTCTTTGGTAAACAAAATATCAAGCACCCTGGAACGTCCCATCAATCCTATCGCGATGACGATGCCCAAAGTATACACGGCTAAAAACAATGATAAGTTACGTTGAACTGCCAGCAGCCATTCCGGCCGCGCCAGCAAGACCACCACGATCGGCAGGAACCCGATCAGCAGCAGGAAGAACTGCTCAAAGAAAAATGCCAGGTAAACCTGGATCTTCTTGGTTCCCAGGCTGCGCATGACGGCGAACTCGGCCAGGCGGTTGCGCGTCAGCAAATAGGACAAGATAAAAGCGATCACCCCCGCAAGCAGCAGCATGATCGGAATGATGAAATTCAGAAAAGAAAGGTGCTGCTGGATCGAAAGCAGCCCATCCGCCAGCGCTTTGTCTTCTATCACCACCGCCAGTCGGTTGCTGCGAATGATGCCCACCTGACTGTAGCCATTTTCTTCCAGGTAATCCCGTAAACCGTCCAGGTTACGTGGGTCCTCGGGGATAATGGTCGCCGAGTCAACTGACGCGGCCACATATTCATTGGGCAGCCCGCTCACCAGGGCTGAATCGGGATCGGCCGGGTTTTCAGGCAGCATGATCCCCAGGTCCGTGCCCATTTTGATTTCAAGTAACAAATTCCAGGGCACGTAAAACACCGGCGAGCGGCTGCCCTGGAAGTAACTGCCCACCACCCTGAAATAAAAGGCTTCCGAAAGTATCCCGAAGTGCTCATCTGAATCAAAAACGCCAATATTGATCAGGTCGCCCAATGCCAGGTCATTTTCGTTCATGAAGCGATCCGGCAAGACGATGATAAACTCCGGGTTCAGGAAATTTTCATCCCCATAGCCTGGCAGCCACGCCACCTGCGACTCACGGAACTTCACCGCTTCACTTGTTCGGGTGATGCTGTCTGTAAAGGCCAATACAGGCATACGCTTGACTTGCTCGGCTGCAAAACTATACCCTAATTGGGCTTCTATGGATGACTGCTCAGTCCCTATCCCGGGTTTTTCGGGCTGGTTTTGCTCTCCAGGGCTGGCGTCCGGGTTTTCGACCAGACCTAAATATTCATAATGCATATATCTGGTTAGCAAGAATTCTTCAATGACTGGATTTTTCTCTTCCAAATCCTTTCTGAATTCCCTCATTTCTCGCCCAGTTACAGGATATTGGAACATGCGACCCGTTTGCCTGCCCGAAAAGGTGTTATCCATCATACGAAAAACATCGCTCTGCAGTTGGATTGGGAACTGCCTGTGCCGGCCTAAAGCCGTGGTGAGGTAGGCTGTTGTTGGCACCTGGTCATAAATGACCTCAGCTGCTTCCTCTTGCTGGGCAACGGAAATGCCAATAACCAGGATAAAAACCGCCAGGAGCGCCACCGCGACCGGCACAATCAGACTGCGCAGGAAGTTGCGCCTGATTGACCGCGAGGCAAAGCGTAAACTCAAACCGGGCAGCCAGGCAAAACTCATCGCCCGACCGCTGGCTTTTTTGGGCGCGATCTCCGCTACCGCTTTTTTGCGCCTGGGTTTTTTCAGCGCGAGCAGGGAAGCCATCAGAGTAATCGCAAATACCAGCCCAACCACAATCCCCGCCGTCGCCCAGCGCACCCAGGCAGCTGTCACCAGTTCGGGCGCGAATTCGATCAGCATCCCCAAAGCGCGTTCGCTGTAGCGCAAATCCTGCATAATGCCGTTTTGCAAAGACTGCCAGACCATTTCAGTCAGTCTTAAGTCCACCTGGCTGGCGATCCAGGTTCCTGCCAGCCCTGCCAGCATGGCAATGATCATGATGCCAAAGGTCAGGTAAGAGATCGTTCGGCTTCGCCCCGCCCCTGACTTCATCATCACATCGGCTGTTTCCCGCTGGCGGACGATGAAAAGGTAAGCGAACAGGCTGATTACAGCCACACCCGCCGCGGCACTGGCAATAGTCATGTAAATAGAACGCTGCCGCAATTTCAGGATCGGCGCCACCGCGTTGCTGTAACCCTGGTCTTCGATCTGGAGTTCAATCATCTGGGGCAAATGGTCTTTCACATAGCTCAGATACTCCTCCACCTGAGCGTTTTGCACGCGCACACGCAAAAAATCATAACTATCCGGATCTTTTTGGAGCCATTCAGGGTAGCCAATCAGAACGGTATAAGGCAAATCCTGATCGATGTGGAAGATTCCTGCGATCTGGCAATCTTCCTCGTGCGCAAACCCCGTTTCCAAGGAATAGGAGTAAACCGGGTTGCCATGCGGATCGTAATGATAACCAAGCGGCCAACGGTCGCCCACTTCCACTTCCAGCACCCCTGCCAGACGCTCGCTGATATAACAGCCGTTCTCCTGGGGCTCAAAACTGCCGCTGGTGAGATAAGTCTGCTTCATGTGGAACGGGGCCATGCTCTCAATATCAGATGAGGCAACCACCTGAAATGATTGATCGATGATTTCGAGTGTGTTCGCCAGTTCCAGCCAGGCCTGCCCCTCAGGGCTTTCAAAATAGTTGCGCTGACCCGTGATATCGGTCAGCTCACCCAGGCTGGCCAGGGTTTCATTTGGTTTTTGGACCAGGTGGGCAGGTCTGACGGGCGTCAGCGTCAGCGTGCTGCTGGGTGGAGCATAGGCAGCCAGCAGGTAAATATGCCCGTCCTCCAGCTGATCGCTGATGTCGCGCCCTGTGCTGCTGTAGGGGTTCACTTTCAGAAAAACCGTGCCTTTAACCCTGCGCCCGAAGATGGTTTCATAGGAAAGCGCTGACCAGCTGCCATCGTCCCGCGGGTTGAGTGGTTTCAAGGTCAGGATGACGTAATCTTTGAACGGAGAACTGCTTTGCCAGACGCGGGTATCATCTTTGCTGTACGCTGAGATGCTGCGTTCCTGGTCAACCGCAATCACAGCCGGGTGGTTTGATAGAGCAGAAAAATCGATGGCTGCGATGTTTTTCTGAAAGTTCTCGTCTGCCCAGGCACCATCTATATTGTGTAAATCGCCGTACTTAAAAGCAACAACCGTATCGAAATGCTCGTTGGCCTGCTCAAGCATGCGGTTAGCCGAATAGTTCATGCTGCTGCCCAGGTTAACGAAGACGATCGAGGCGGTCAACAGTAGCAGAAAAAGGAAGCTCTTTCCCGGTGAACGAATGATGCTGTTAAAACTGTGTCTGAAGATCATAATTTTCCAGTCCGACAAGTATACCGAAAAACGCCGATCGCCGCAAAATCACAGAAAGCCGCTGTCACCTTGTTTCTGACAATTGTCAACCTGCCATGGTCTCGTGAGGATAACCGATAGCCCTGACTGTATTCACACCCCATCCATCACCCCACCCCAAATCGGGTCTACCTGGAAAACCATATTTGTTATAATTACTTCCGAGAATAAACTTCCCGAAAGGTAAACGATGAACAGCGAACCTAAACCCATCTTCACCCCCCTCTCAGAAGAACTGCTGCCGCTCGACCCCGCCCTGCCCTCCCCTGTTCAGGCCTACCTGAACACGCTCAGCCCCAGTGGCAAGCGCACTCAGGCCACAGCGCTCAACAATCTGGCTTACATTTTCTCAGACGGACAAATACAGCAGGCACTGGCCTTCCCCTGGCACCATCTGCGCTACGAACACACCAGCCAGCTCAGCAGCCGCATGATCGACATCGGCTATGCCATCGCCACCGTCAACAAACACCTGGTTGCGCTGCGTCGCGTGCTCGAAGAAGCCTATCGCCTGGGTCTCTATCCGGAACACAATGATTATTATCGGGCGGCGGGGGTTAAGTCGTTGCGCCATGAAACTGTCCTGCGCGGTCGCAGTCTCGAGCACGACGAACTGCACGCCCTTTTGACAGCCTGCCTTGACAACGATCACAATCCCGCCCTGGGCGATCGCGATGCCGCCTTGATCAACCTCATGTACGTTACCGGCATTCGCCGTCAGGAAGTGGTCGACCTGAATTTGTCCGACTTTGCCCCCAGGGAAAACAAATTGCGCATTCTCGGCAAGGGCAGCAAACAGCGCGAGGTATTCCTGTCGCAAGAGGCGGTAGCGGCTTTGGACAAGTGGATCGCGCATCGCGGCAGAAGGTTGGGACCGCTTTTTACGCGGGTAGGAAAAGGCGCAAAGATCACCCTGAACCGCTTGAGCGCACAGGCGATCTACTACATCCTCAAAAAACGCCAGAACCAAGCCGGCCTCGAGCCCTTCACCCCACACGACCTGCGCCGCACCACCATCACCGATCTGCTTTCAGCGGAAGTGGACGTCCTGACCGTATCTGCAATCGCCGGGCACAACAGCAGCGACACCACCCGTCGCTACGACCGACGCAGCGAAGAACGCAAGCGCCAGGCAGTTGAGCGTTTGCGTTCGCCCATGGCAAACTTGCCGAGCGAGCAAACTCCCCCGTCAGGAAATGAAAATGGGCTTGAAGCCGCCTCCGGTCTCAATCCCGTTTGAAGATATCTGAAATGTCGTCGCTGATAGTTTCAAAAGCCGCTTTGACGTCCTCACCAAACTGCTTGATTTTTGGGTCGTTCTTACCCTGTTCAAAAGCGTTTTTGAGTGCGTTTGAAATCTGCCTCAAGCCGGCTTTAACTTCATCCAGGCTTTTTTCGGCCCACTCCTCATCGTGCTCACTTTGGTAGGTGGCGCCTCCGTCTTTGGTCTGCGAAAACCCCTCTTCAGCCACCCCGTGAGTGGGGTCGGCCTGAGTCCAGTTCACTTCTTCGGGCCGGTCAGATGGATCGCTCTGAGGTCTTCTCTCTTCTATGGGCTCCTGATCAAAATGGTCCATTTTAGCTCCTTTGAACGCTGACCTAATTTTACCAAAAGCGGCAGTCAGGCAAGACTTTGTATATCAGTCAATATGTAAAGAAGGGCTCTGCTGACCAAAGCGTGTCAGTGCTAATACAGCAAATCGAGCAGCTCTTGCCTGCCGAAATTTACAAAATAATCGCCCACGGCTACTGCCTCAAGCGCCTCACGCAGAGCGGAAGGTTGATAGAGAGTTCCCGCCAGGGTCTGTTCAAGCTCGCTCACATCACGCTGTCCAAAAAAGTCTCCAAAAAAGCGGATATGTTTAATAACACCACCTTTGCTGACATCCAGCCAGGCTTCAATCGTCCCGCCGCCATAGCGGACCTCACGGTTGATTGCGAATGCCGGCGATTTACCATAATTCCACTCCCAGTTATGATAGCGATCGCGTGAGATCTGTTCAATTTCCCGCCAGTCGCTGTCAGTGAGCGTGTATTGGCGGACCTCGCCTTCCTCAAAAACACTGTCTATGATCCTCTGACGAAACCCCATAATGTCCAGCGAATTATCAGGCAAAAATTCAGTGATGTTGGCGACCCGCGAGCGAACAGATTGAATGCCTTTGGACTCAAATTTGCCCGGTTTGACTTTCAAAGCCTCACCCACCCGGCTCAGGTCGGTGTCCCACAGCAGGGTGCCGTGGCTGACCATGCGCGGCCCAGAGACATATTGCGCGTTGCCAGAGATCTTTTTTCCATCCGCCAGGACGTCATTACGCCCCGAGAGTGCGGCCGGCACGCCCATTTCTTGTAAGACGTCTACCACCGGTTGGGTGAATTTGCGAAAATTGTGGAAGTTATCGGGCGAGTTGGGAGCAATGAAAGAGAAATTCAAATTGCCCAGATCGTGGTAAACCGCCCCTCCGCCTGAAAGCCTGCGAACCACCAGGATCTCGTTTGCCTCAACGTAATCGACGTTGATCTCCTGCACCGTGATTTGATTGCGCCCTATAATAATAGAAGGGCGGTTGATATAGAAGAGTAAAATGTCTTCTTCGGGCGCGATATTTTTAATCAGGTATTCTTCGATCGCCAGGTTGACGCGTGGGTCGTGGTTGGGTCCGTTTTCGACAAAAAGCATGCTTACTCCATCCAATAATTTGCTGGTGAGATTATACCGTTTTGTTGTGAGAAAATTGAAATTTTTGTAGGGAACAGCGAATCCTCTCTGGCAAGGTCGTGTTGGGTTTGGATGGGATGACAACCCCCTGCCCCCCCCTGAAAGAGGAATTATCGGGGTGGCTAACAACCCAGCTCCTCCAACCGCTTTTGTGCAGCTAGTTGCGCCCATCCCTTCATCGACACGAACGTAGTATCAATAATTCCCTAACCCCCTCCAAGGAGGGGGAATTATCGGGGTGGCTAACAGCCTAACTACTCCAACCGCTTTCTGTTCACAATTCCCTGACCCCCTCCCTGGAGGGGGAATTAAAGGGGGTGGCTAAAAGCCCCATTCCTACAACCGCTTTTTGTCCAAACAGTTGCGCCCATTCCATCACCTGCACAATTGCGATGGCGACGTCCCACCTGACCCCCTCCCTGGAGGGCGAATTAAAGGGGGTGGCTAACAACCCAGCTCCTCCAACCGCTTTTGTGCAGCTAGTTGCGCCCA
>CAZHXQ010000069.1:0-1679 GCA_964536465.1 uncultured Anaerolineaceae bacterium | reverse complement strand
CCTGACCCCCTCCCTGGAGGGGGAATTAAAGGGGGTGGCTAAAAGGCTCTCACAAAAAAAACGGGTTGTGAGATCAATCCAGTCTGCAAAATATTGACAATCCTACCGCAAGCGTATTTCAGCGTCCGATACCAATAACCGTAAAGCCCAGCTCTTCCATCCGTTTTCTGTCCAGGCAGTTGCGCCCGTCAATCACCGGCACTCGTGGGATCGCCTCCCAATCCATCTCGCGATACTGCGTCCATTCCGTCACCAGCACGATCGCGTCAGCATCTTTCAACGCCTCCCCTACCTCATCACAAAACACCACCCCCAACTGTCCATAGTGGCTACGCGCATTAATCAGGGCGACCGGATCGTGCGCGCGCACTAACGCGCCCCTCTGGATCAATATCTTGCTGATGTCTATGGCCGGCGCGTCGCGCAGATCGTCAGTTTCTGGCTTAAAACTGTATCCCAGCAGGGTGATATGCTTGCCTTTGAGAATTTTTAGCTGCTCTTGCAACAGGTCGACCACCAGTGTGCGCTGACCATAGTTGATTTCCCTCGCTGACTCAATGATGGGCATTGCCAGTTTGTAATCGCGTGCGATGGCGATCAGGGCGGCAGTGTCTTTGCCAAAACAAGATCCCCCCCAACCCAAACCGGCGTTCAGAAAGCGGTCGCCAATGCGACTATCGAGCCCGATGCCTTTGCTCACCGCGCTGATGTCCGCGCCCAGCTTTTCAGCCAGCCGACCGATCTCATTGATATAGGATATTTTCAGCGCCAAAAAAGCATTGGCAGCATATTTAATCATCTCCGCGGAAGTCAGGTCGCAGACCAGCAAAGGCACTATTTCAAGCCCTTCAGGTCGGGGCAGTCCGGGAGGCGCGTTAAAGTCCTGGCGCATGAGCGGTCCAAACAACTCTTTCAGGCGCTCGATGCTGCGGTCGTCTTGCGAGCCAACCACGATCCGGTCAGGGTAAAACGAGTCGCGCATGGCGGAACCCTGTGCCAGGAATTCAGGGCTGGAAACCACACTGAAATCCGGTTTCTGCCCGTCATTGTGGTTGGAATTAAAGTGCTCGCGCATAATCACTTCGACCCAGTTGCCCGAGCCGATCGGAACGGTCGATTTGTTGACGATCACGGTGAACTTCTCCCCCAGGTTTTCAGCAACAGACTCGGCAGCCTGGCGCACATAACTCAGATCTGCGTTGCCATCAGCCAGTGAAGGGGTGCCAACCGTGATGAAAATGACGTCTGTGTCAGGGATGCCAGCTTCGCTGTAGCTGCTGGTAAAGGTGAGACGGTCGCGCACCAGATTCAAGGTCTCCTCAAGATGCGGCTCGTAAACCGGCGATTTCCCCTGCCTGAGCAGCGCAATTTTCTCTTCGTTGACATCCAGGCAGGTGACCCGGTTGCCCAGGTAAGCTAAAACTACCGCGGTGTTCACACCGACATAACCGCTTCCAATGATTAATACATTCATACACCCTCTATGTTCTATTTTTGATCAATTATACCTGCTTGAGATTTCAAAGCAGGTGGTGATTTCTGATATATAAATCGAGGCGCTTGAAAGTACCCCTGATTTGACAAAACTAACTGATGGTGTCGCCCAAAACATCAATTTTGGGATTAAACCTCTTCCAACCGCGCCATAAAGTGCCGCAGCACGGGCGGCGCCCAGGTCA
>CAZHXQ010000068.1:0-10503 GCA_964536465.1 uncultured Anaerolineaceae bacterium | reverse complement strand
TCTTCCCGAATTGGGTTGATTCTCAACACCATGTTCTCATCATCCGTAAGATCATCGAAAATGGCGGCCTGCCCAGCACGCTTGAGCCTTATCTGCCCGGGCCTTTTTATTATCATTTTTCCTTTCACGCGGTCACCGCCTTGTTTTCAATACTCAGCGGATTGAGCCCGGAGCAAAGCGTGTTGTTACTTGGCCAGGTGATGAACGCCTGTGTTGGGCTTTCGGTGTACGCGCTGGCCAAAGCGATTGGCAAAGATTGGCGCATCGGTGTGCTGGCTGCTTTTTTTGTCACGTTTGTGACCAAGATGCCCGGCTACTATCTCAGTTGGGGTCGCTATACACTGCTGATTGGGGTGATGATCCTGCCTGTGGCAATGGCAGAGGTGGAATGCTTGCGCAGAAAATCAGCCGAATGGTGGCGGTTGAGCGGCATGTTTTTGCTTACTGTAGGTACGTTGCTCAGCCATTACCTGACGGCTTTCTTGTTAGCTATTTATCTTCTGTTTGCAGGGGTCGAGTGGGTTATTGAGGCCATTCAAGCCAAGAAAACGGACTGGAAGGCTCTGCTGACCGTCATTGCTGCGCCACTGCTGGGTTTATTGGTCAGCACCCGTTGGTACCTTCGCGTTTGGCGTTATTCCGCGCCGTTCGTCAACACCTCCGTTCATATTCCCCAAGGATCGTTAACGCTGCTCCCTGAGCAGGCAGATTATTTGGGTTATGTTCTCGGACCCGAAGCAGCCTATGGCCTGTTGGGTTTGGCAGCGGTCGGCTTGCTCTGGGCATTGTTCAGGCGTGAGTGGAAGCGATTTGCCCTTTGGTCTCTGCTTCTGGCTGTTTTTACAGTCCCTTTGGGCATCATGATTTTGAGCTTTCGCAGCGATTACTTCGGACTGGTCAGTTTTAATGCCCTGGGAATATTATCCGCGGTTTCTCTCATCTGGGCTTATGATTTTATGGTTACGAAAGTCAGCTGGAAAAAGCCTCTGAGAGCTATGGTAGCGGTGCTGGTAGTAGGTTACCTTGGCTGGGGGGCCTGGAGCAATACCGATGCCATCAACGATGAGACTGTTTTGGTCAAACGGGCTGACGTGGCGGCATTGGCCTGGATAGCGGAGCATACGCCCCAGGACGCGCGTTTTTTTGTAAATACGGCCTCCTGGGGTTATGGGCTCTATCGCGGCACTGATGGCGGCGGCTGGCTTTTGCCCACAACCGGACGATGGAGCCTGGCACCAACCACCTTCTACCCGTACGGGATGGATGAAGACACCGCCATACGCTGGACCGATTGGGCCAGCCGCGCTTCCAAAATCACCACCTGCGGGTTGGATTTTTGGGAATTGACCGAAGAAGCTGATTTGGGCTATGTATATGCGCGTGAGGGCACAGGCGGCTTGCAGGCGGCGGCTTTGTCCCAATGTCAGGGGCTAACCCGTCTCTATCAGGGCGAACTAACCTCAATATGGTTGATAAACAAGTCTGAGGATCCGGATGGAAGTTAGTTATTTTGGACTGAAGAATGCGGATGTCGCCGACGGAAAGATCCAATCACTTGACGATAGAGAACAAAACTACGGTTAGGGTTTTATTTCATAGCTGATCACGGTACCATCAAGATCGAGCGATATGCTATTGCCAGAATAACTTAAAAAATTTGCATCCTTCAGCGCTCCTGGCAGGATAATGGTCAGCAGTTCCAATTCACCTGTCGGGGGACTCTCATACTCGACCAGGAGCTCATTAGCTTTTCTGACGGGCGTTATCATGCCCTGGTCCTGGCCAATAAGCAAAAAATCGACATTGCCACCCTGTGCTCGAAAGCGGTTGTTAGCCATCTGATAGTCGGGATTTAGGTGCCAGCGGATTTTTGAGCTTTGCGACTTTTTGTTGGTTGCCATGTCAATGACGAAAACCGGCCCATCCTGGAAAAAATGGATCGATCGGTTAAATGTCCATCCATGCCAATCCTTTATCTGGGTCAAACTGTAATCATATGAGTCCGAGGCGTCAAACTCCAGGACGTTTGCGTAGAAAGGTGGATCTTGTGAATAAGGTCCAAACATGCTGGCGAGAGAGTTCAGAACGGCATCTAATCCTGTCCTTGGAATGAGCAAAGTGTTTAATTGCTCGATTGGAATTCGTTTGTCCCGGACCAAAGCCCTTCCAACAGGCAACCAGGAAATGGACTCCGATGTGTGTTGCTCTTCAGCCAGAGGATTACCAGAATAGATTAAAGAGATCGAGTTGCTTGCTTTATAGCGATGCCATCCGGTGAATCGCAGGTTGAGCAAGATATATAAGTCATCCTCAGCCCAGCCATTGCGAAATACAATTTTGTCCGGAGCCAGAGGTCCAATTTGTTCAGGTAGTCCAGAATCTCCATAGAGCAGGCATGACCCAAGGTCGGGTGCTGTGGCTAACAGGTCTTCGGGAATCCTGCGTTCAGCGCCAACCTGCACAGGCAAAGTGGCTGTTTCTCCTACAGTATTCAAGCTTGTGTTAGCAAGCCATAGAAGCGAGCTGTCTTCGAGCAGATGAGACCCAAAAAGGGCCACTGGAGCGATCGAGATTTTTTCCGGAAAGTTGTATGCCTGGATATCACCATTGGGCAAGGCTTGCGCCTTAATCCACTCAAAAGAAAGGCGCTGATTTACCGTTTTGTTCTGGTTGCTGCTCAGAGACTGAAAAAATGAGTTAGTAATCCAAACTGGCTGATAAGAGATTGCGTCATCAGTGACCCGAAAACCTTTCATCCAGCCGCGGTCATTCTCAGAAAGGAAATTAGAGTTTCTGTCTTTAAGGGCTTCCTCCAGATTGGGGGTCAGGTTCAAAATCGAATAAAGACCTGCCCCTATGTCCTGATTGAGATAAGCACCCACGGGCTGATGTGAAAAAGCGACCCCATACATCCAGTCGACCCATTCAACCTGTTGGGCACGTTTATTGATTGCGGTTATCCAATCGTCCAACAGAGAACTTTGCTGAGAGTCAAAAAGTGCTGGCCTGAGCTCAAGAACCTTCAGATAATAATATAAAGCCTGCGCCGCTTCCCATTGACCCCATTTGACACTACCAGCCGGTGTCGTATAGAGACCGGCTTTGGCATCCTGTAAGAGATGCTCTTTGAATAAGGAGATGTAAAAATCCGTTTGGTAGTAGGTAGCCAAAAATCCGTAGTCTATGCTCGTGAGTCTATCTTTACTGGCAATCATTTGCGCGTAGCGCTCTTGCACACTTTTGCCAGTAATAACTTCAGATGGCTCGGTCTCCGCCAGCGTTTCACAGATGAATGGTTGACTCTCACTGATTTGGAGGAATGGCTGTTCTATAGTTCGAGGGTAAAAACTGTCTTGATATATCTGGACGCTGTAAACTGTCAAGAGAAACATCAATACCGAAATAAAAGAAACCCATAGTTTAGGTGAAATTTGAACGGATGGATATTGATGGAGGTTTATCTTTCGTGGAATTTTATAAATAAATGAGCAATAAACAAACCAAATCAAAAGCCAGAAAATGCTGAAAATGAGCATAAAAATGGTAGTAAAAAATTCTTCTTCCGAAAATCGCAAAAGAATCTGATTTATTAAGACTGGAAATACCCCAGCCGAAACCGTTAATATTGCTCTTCCCAGCCACTTAAACCAGACCGGTTGATTCGACAGGCTTTCTGAAATCAGAATCAACAGGGTATAAAACGCAACCAAAAAGAGCCAACCAAAAAGCGCTTCATCGAAGTAGAGGCATAAGCCTAAGATGAATATTGATGCCACCAGCAGTGAGATTTGGCCCCCATTTTCAGTTGCCTCGCCTGGAGAGGCTCTGGACGCGAGTAGCCAACTGAGAAACAGAACTGAGACAACCAGTAAAATTCTAGATGCTGTGTCGATCAGACCTGGCTGTGAGAACAGCCAGAGAAAAAAGGCAGGAGTGAGAATGGCCAGGGCTGATACCACCGTAAGCTTACGATTTTCTGGAATATTATTCATGGGTAATCTATCTGCGTGTTTCACAATAGGATGGATCTATTTGATAGATCCTTACCAGGTCTTTTGCATAGACAAGTGAGAAGGCTGAGGTCTCTTCCCATTCCTGCCATCTCAGCATGGGAGTGGGATCGTTAACTGATCCTTGCCTCTGGCCAATATAAATATAGTCAACTTCCCAATCGCACATAGCTTCCAATCCCTCCTCGGAGGGTGGAGAATATGTTTCAAAGTGGTTGATTGCATCCACAGTCCACTTGGTATAACCAGGATCTTCAGGCCTTTCGTTTAAAACAGCATATTGTGGAGGCATGGTATTCCTCCGCTCGGTGAGCAAAGAGATCCACCAGCCACCATCACTGCCGACGCCAGAGGTGTTGTCGTAGATGGTGAACCCATTGACGAGAAACAAGTCGTCCAATGCGGTGTTTTCTCTGATCCACTGGAAGGCTCTCAGATCCGGTCTGGTTACTATTTCATAGGTTTTGTCTGTCACGTTTTTTGCCTGGAAAGCAAAGAAAACGGACAAGGTGATCAAGAGGAACGCCGCAATGGATGGGTGAACCGGGTCAAGGTTTTCGGCTACTAGCGCAAAGCCATAGGATATGATGACCCCTAAACCTATGTATGTCATAAGCTGTATTGAGAATGCGTCGATAAAGTTTGAAAAGGGGAGGTCAACCATGGTTCCAAGTACGTAGGAATGTATCAAGACCATTCCCAGCATAATGGCCAGAACACGCCACTGTTTAGCGAGGATTCCGGCAACAACCGAAATAACGGTCAGGACAATAAGTGGTTTAGAATAATAATATTGAGTAGAGTTCAGATTATTTAAGAAATTGGACAGCGCTTGCTGTAAACCTGGGGAGTGCATGGAACCAACGGACTGTGCCAGCGCCCCACCTGAAATGCGCGAAAACAAAGGAATCAGCAACACAACCATTCCCAGCAGGATAAGCATCCCTCTCAGGAGCAATGTGGAGAATTTGTTACCATCACGCCTCAGCCACAGAATCATCTCTCCAATCAACAACGGTATCCAAATCGCCAGAAAAAAGGGCATTCGGTAATAGGATAAGGCCATCCCACCGAGCAAAATGGAAACGATTGCCAGTTGACTGATATTGGTCTCTTTGGAAAAGAGCACTTCGACTAACAGAAAACCAACCAGCGGGAGAAGAACTTGACCGCTAAGTTGAGCATAACGGCCCCAATTGACATAATAATTTGGGTATCTTAATATCAGTCCCGCAAAAGTGATTGCAATTACACCAGCCCATTTCCTTTTGCCTGAAACCTTGAATGCGATTGGGTAGAGACTTAAAGCCGCTAAGGCATTACTGATTTGACCAACCCACAACACAGTCTGGCTCGCACTCAGATTGCTAATCCACGCAAAGACTGTAGCAAGACTGTGGAAACCAAAATGGACTGTGAAGGTTTCATAGGGGACGTAAGGCTGCCATGAATCGAACATACCTCCGTTGTTCATCATCAGCTGGGTGATCATTGTATGTTGGTAAGAGTCCCCCCACATTGGGGTATCGAGGGTCCGGATAGCCCAAAACTTAACGAAGAAAATGAGACTTAAGACGACGACCGTAGCCAGATTCAGCCAATTTTCTGACCTGAGGCGGAAATTACAGAGAAGCTTGCTCGCTGAGATATCCTTTACTCTTAAATCAGGCCTGTAATGGATAAATAGCGAGATAGCAGATAGCCCCATAACTACCCAGACGAAAAACACTTCCCCGGGATGAAAATCAATAAAATCTGTCAGCAAGAATAAAGTTGGGTACAGAGCATAGGAAACTCCAAAAGCCAAGGTGAGTTTTATCAGAAGGTCATAATCTTCCCAACCCGGCCAGGCAATCGACAGGATAGCCCAACCCGGAAGCAGCAGGATTAAAGCAGTCAGGAAAAGTT
Organism: uncultured Anaerolineaceae bacterium; assembly: GCA_964536465.1. Lineage (GTDB taxonomy): Bacteria > Chloroflexota > Anaerolineae > Anaerolineales > Anaerolineaceae > Mesolinea. The sequence goes on along the minus strand of CAZHXQ010000068.1, from coordinate 4,585 downwards.
GCCACAGCCACTGCAGCACTACCAAACCCAGACCCAGTGATAGTTGTACGCGGTCATACTCAAGATTAAAGTCTAGTTGTGCCTGCGCGGAATAAGAGTTAATATACAAGCTGCCCTGAGTATAACTTTCGGAGGGGTTTGTTTGGAAACTGATCGGACCTGAGCCGCTCCAATTGAGCTCAAGAAAGTAATCCTCAAGGTAAGAGTCTTTTTGGGCTTCAAAGATAAGGCTGAGAAATTCAGCTGAGCTTACATTGATAGAGTAGTCTTTCGAAAAAACAGGCGGCTGCTGTGAATTGTTATGATAGAGAAGAAGCTTTAAATTGCCGCTCTCGTTGTTTTGAGCAGATACGGTAACACCGATTTCGTTAAGCCCCCGATGCAGTGAAGTGAAAGTCTGACCTACTGACTCACCAGGGTTTATGTTGACATGGGGGATAATGTCAGATGTTGCCTGTGCCTGGTTTTGACTAAATAACGCAAAAAGAGCAAAACAAAAAAGTAAAATAATGGAGTATGTGGCAATTCGACGCTTCATTTTAACAGGTAGCCAAATTTACTAAGTAATTCTCAATGCGAGGAAATTGAGATTTCTATATTTATATGGTTGTGAAATTATATCATCGGAAGAAATACTCTTTCATTTCTCTTGTGAGTCACAAAATCTGATCCATTAGCTATCACGGTAGAACTCTACGTTGGTTTTTTCTGTGAGTCCGATGGAAAAACCTCATACGGGAATGTAATGGAAGTAGTAGAGTAAAATCTATAGATGTCTAACAACAGATCAGGTAATATGACAGAACAGCCTATGAAAATTGTATTGATTGGCCCGGTCCCACCCTATCGGGGTGGAATCGCGCATTTTACCCAATCATTAGCTGAGAAACTTGGTCAGGCAGGTCACGAAGTTTTGACGATCTCATACCGCAAGCAGTATCCGACCTGGCTCTACCCAGGGAAGAGCGATAAGGACTATAGCCAGATAACTACTCTCAAGGATGTGGATTTTCTGTTCAGTCCCTTGAACTGTTGGGATTGGCGAAAGACCCTTCGGGAAATCAGAAACTATCAGCCAGATCTGGTGATTTACCCCTGGTGGGTTACGTTTTGGGCACCGGCCACATCATGGCTGCTGGGCAAATTACGCAAGTATGGCATCCCTGCCACGGTTTTGGTTCACAATACCTTCCCTCATGAAGGAGGCTGGTTGGATAAGCAGCTGACGAAGTTCGCTTTGAAGGATGCCCGTTCTTTTGTGACCATGACCGAGAAAGAAGCGCAGCGGCTAAAGGCAGTTGTGCAGGAAGGTTCCCGCATCAATACCGCCGCCCACCCCGTCTACAGCCAGTTTCCGAGGAGTGGGTTGGGTAAGAGTGAGGTCAGGGATAAACTCGGCCTGCCAGTCGGAGATCCCCTTGCTCTGTTTTTTGGGTTTGTCAGACCATACAAAGGGCTGGACGTCCTGCTGAAAGCGGTTGGCATACTCAAACAAGAGCAGGTAATCCTACATTTGATAGTAGCGGGAGAGTTTTGGCAGGGTGTGGCTGAATATGAGAAACTTATCAACCATCTGGGTATCAGTGACATGGTGACAATCCGGGCTGAATATATCCCGGACGCGCAAGCGGGTTTATATTTTGAGGCAGCCGACTTTTTTGTAGCCCCTTACCTGGATGGAACCCAAAGCGGATCGATCAAGTTGGCAATGGGTTACGGGCTGCCGCTGATTGTGACTGATGTAATTACTGACCCCCTCACTATGAGTTATAAAGGCGGGTTGAGTGTCGCGAGGAGTGCCGACGCGCAGGCGTTTGCAGAAAAAATCAGAGAAATCATATGCAGCAAGGTCGATTCAAAGCGAGAAGATGCGCTTGCAGGTGATCACTCCTGGCAACCCCTTCTGGAAAAGCTATTGACGCCTTAAACTGACCGCACGAAATATTGATCATTGAATGTAGGTAAGATATCCTCATGGAAGTAATCCGCAGCAGGAACCTGGGTAAATCAGTTGTCGTTGTAGGCATTACAGCGGCGATTTCCCAGTTTTTATCGATCGGTTATTTGATATTTCTGGCGCGTTGGCTTGGTCCTGAAACCTACGCCCTGCACGTGGGCATCTTCAATCTGTGTGCCATCAGTGTATTCCTGGTCAATTGGGGGCTGGACACCTGGCTATTGAAAGCATCCTCAGAAGATCAATGCTCCGCCACGACGATATTGAAAACCGTTCTGCTGCTAAAACTTTCTTTTGGGGCCCTTTGGGCAATAGCGCTGTATGCTGTCGCCCCACTGCTGAGACCCGATATATTCCTTCGCGAACTGCTGGCTTTAGCGATCTTAAGCACCCTTTTTGAGTCTCTGACTAACTCAATTTACACTGTCTTTTTAACCGGCGGACGCTTCAAACAGTCTTCCGCTATTCTTTTAATTGGCAGGTTGTTTCGGATTGGCACACTGATCGGACTGTATTTTCTGTCAGTGAATAAGTTAAGTACGATCATTTCGACCAGGACGCTGATTGATTTAATCGTACTGGTCGCCGCCGCGTTAGTCTTTGGGCTCAGCTTAAGAGGTTGGCAGTATAAACCTGAAACGCTCAAGAAAACCTTTACCCAAGCGGTGCCATTCCATGCGTCCGACCTGATTAATATAATCTTCCGCCATGTTGACGTCACCCTGGTGACTTTTATGTCCAAAAGTCTGACTACTATCAGTAATTATTCGCTCATGATCAGCTTTTTCAATGTGATCAGCACCATTATCCTTTCTTTGAAAAACGTTGTCGTGCCATCCCTGTCCAGGGAACGGGCTCGCACCGCAAGAACGCGCGAAAAGAGCTTGACTCGGACCATTTTCGGATTTTTTTTCCTGGGGTTGGCTGGTTGGGTCACCATCAGCCTGTTTGGCCGGCAGGCGATCCACCTGATTCTTGGAGACCCATATGCCCTGGTGGCAGATTTTATTTCCAGAACAGCTGTAATTGTATTGATAAGTTCACTTAATGTCGGCCTGGCCGCGATCATCATTGCTAACAATAAACAAAAAGAACGCGTGTTTCCTCAGATTGTATCCCTGGCTTTAAAGGTTATTGCCAGCTTGCTTCTCTTCTCTGTTTGGCAAGTTGAGGGCTTAAGGTGGGTCTATATACTCAGTGAAGTTTTGCTTTCACTGGGTTACTTCCTGGTCATCTCCAGTATTTTTAAGGAACTCTCCGAAACACAACCAGCTTCCAGGTTAGCCGGTGAGTCACTCAAAATCGCCCTGATCACCTTCAATCAGGAAGGGCAAGGCACCTATTTGAGAGCTTATTTTCTGGGCAAAGAACTGGTCACGTTAGGTCATCAAGTTACCATTTTAGCAGCCGGCCTTGAAGGAAAACACACTGTCGAACAGGTGCAAGACGGTTTGCGGATCGTGACTTTCCCGCGTTTGTTCAAAGGGTTTTTTCTGTCGGGATGGGGTTTCGATGAAGTCGCGTACAGATTGGCTTGGGCAAGGCACAACAGGTTTGACCTGGCCCACGCGTTCGAATGCAGACCGACCAACTATTTTCCAGCAAGAAAGCTGCAAAAACAAGGTGCCCTCTGCTTCAGCGATTGGGCCGACTGGCTAGGTAAAGGTGGCTCCGTGGAAGAAAGGCCGGATGGCTTCAAAAAACGCCTACTGAGAATTTTTGAAACCCATTTCGAAAACAAGCGCTTTCAAAATACTGATGGCATCACCGCCATCTGCTCCACGCTCGCCGATGAGGCCCTCACAAGAGGCTACCCTCCAGATAAAATTTTGTTGCTGCCGAATGGCATGCGTAACCCCTGCCTGCAGGCTGATCCGGTTGAGATCGCTCGTGCCAGGAAAGGGCTGCAGGAAAAGGGAATAATTGTGGGTTATCTCGGCTCGGGGTTTAAACAAGATATGGACCTGATGGATGCTGCCTTCCGACTCTTGCGCGAAAAAGTGGCTGATGTGACCTTGCTGCATGTGGGCAGGTCAAGTTACCACACCCAACCCGATGATAGCATCATCCACACCGGACATGTGAGCTATGAGGATGTTTCTTTATATTTGTCTTCCTGTGATATTTTCTGGTTTCCGCTCAGAAAAACCAAAGCAAATCTTGGGCGGTTACCGTTAAAGTTTAGCGACTACCTGACCATCGGCAGGCCCATCATCACCACACAGGTGGGTGACCTTGCAGATTGGGTCAGACGCTTACAGGTCGGTTTGGTGGCCGAGGACCAGGCCGAAAGCATCAGTAGCCAGGTTGTGGATATAATACACTCTCCTGAACTTAGAGCAGTGATGAGCAGGAATGCCCGCCTGGCCAGCGAAAATCACGAATTAAGCTGGGAGCAGCGAGCAAAAGAGTTGGAGAGTTTCTATTTTTCACGTATAAGCCGAACTGGGGATTGAACAAGCATGGATAAAATGAAGTGCAGATGCTGCGATAGACAGCAGCACAGTTTTTTATATAAAGGTAAAGACCGCCTGCATGGCTTAGATGGCCAATTCAGCTTGTTTACCTGCGCCAACTGCGGCGTTGTGGCGGTTTTTCCCCGGCTATCCAGTAATGAAATCGAGAAGT
>CAZHXQ010000067.1:0-10657 GCA_964536465.1 uncultured Anaerolineaceae bacterium | reverse complement strand
TCAACCCGCGTTTGGGCTATCCCGCGCCAACCAATGTGACCGATTTTATCGCTTTTCGTATTAACGAAATCCAATTGGCTGATGAGGCTGGAGGGCAAACCGACGTGGAGGATGCCCGCGCACGCGGACTGGTGCAGGGTTTTGACCCGCTGGATCAGTATGTGGATTGGATCAAAAATAACGGCAACGGTAATGCCCGCATCCCCATCGATTTTGACCGCATCCGTCGTTATTTCTGCGACAAAATGATCGTCATCGACGAGATGCACGGTTCAGGCAGAGGCTATCTGACCCGTCTGGTAGGCGAAGCTGGGGTGCGTTATACCGTGGTGCATGCCGAGGTTGACCCTGATTTGGGCGGTCAGGATTACGCCAACCCGGAAGAACCCTTCAATGGGCTGCTTAAACAAGCCGTGGTCGAGACTGGTGCCCAGGTGGGCTTTGGCATGGATACTGACGCCGACCGTTTTGGCATTGTCGATAAGGGGGGCGTTTACTTCCGACCCAATCAAATTCTGCCCATGTTAATCCGCTATCTGGGCGTTGATCGCCAGCTGACGGGTCGGGTGATTGCCACACAAACCGGCTCCCCCTTGATTGAAGTATTGGCGGGCATGATCCCGGGCAACCAGGACAACAAACCCGCGCCGGGAGCTCTGCCTGGTTATGTAGGGCAGAAGATCTATCAACCCAGGCACGGTGATGTCGCCACACGGCACCTGACAAACGCTTTTGCTGTACCGGTGGGTATTAAATATATTGAAGAAATTCGTCGGATGGACAGCGCTTACAACTACCTCAAGGAACTACCCGAAGACTGGCGTGACCGTATTCTGATTGGGGGTGAAGAGTCCAGTGGTCTGACCACCCGCGGGCATGTGACTGACAAGGACGGTCCCTGGGCCAATCTGCTTATCCTTGACATGATCGCCTATTACGGCACCCGCCAGGAGAACCCGCTTCACAGTTTGCAGGAGATCTGGGATGAAGTAACCCATCTGGCAGGTTTGTGGCCTTCCTATGGCACTTCCGCCGATATAAGTTCTCATGCCGGTCGTGCGGATGTGGACGCGCCTCTGGAGGCAAAAGAAGCCTTTATCGACTATTATCTGGACTTACCCCTGCACGTGCCCGCAGAGGAACTGGAGGTGGCAGGTCTCAAAATCGACTACCTGGGCGGCATCCGTTACGAGTTGGTCGAAATGCAGCTTTCAGATGACAGTGGTGACGGTCATTATTATTTGCGGATGCGCGCCTCAGGCACCGAACCGATTAACCGGGTCTATATCGAAGCGGCTGACCTGCTCATAGGGCAGCGCATGATGCAGGAAGTGCTCGGAAAATTGGAAGACATCACCGAAAAGGTTTTGAGGAACGCTCATTCAACCTGGCATCTGGTCGACATGTTGGCACAGTCCCAGCTCAGCTCTCAGACGCTGAAGGCGGTGCAGGAGACTATTGACCAAAATGGATGGGAGACCGCAGACATCGTCTCCAAAATCCAACGTATGACCCAAACGCTTGAAAAACGCAACCGCAAGGTCATTGGCGCCTGGGAAGAGGCGCTGGCAGAGTAAATTCAGCCGGTCAGATGCAGCATTCTGGGTCTGCAAAATGCTGCCCTAAACGCGTTTGCTCATAAGGGAAAGCCTTCGTGGGAGGCGCAGGGTGTGCCGTGTGGTCCACCTCAATTGGCAGCAGGCAGAACCATCTGTATTTCTATCAATAAACTTCCAACCCGATATTAATACTTCTCTTGCATTCACTCGTTATAGTTACTTATAAGAGAACAATATTATGCATTAACGTGAGGAGTAGAATATGGCAAAAATTATTGGAATTGACTTAGGAACAACGAACAGCGTGGTATCCGTCATGGAAGGCGGTTCGCCGGCTGTGATCACCACTTCAGAAGGCACACGCCTGCTGCCTTCGGTAGTTGCATTTAACAAGAATGGTGAACGGCTGGTTGGCGTTCCTGCCAAGCGGCAGGCAGTCGTTAATCCCGAAAACACAATCTCATCGGTAAAACGTTTTATGGGGCGCCGTTACGACGAGGTAGAAGAAGAACGCAAGATGGTTTCCTTCAAGGTGGTCGAAGGTCCCAGCGGCGACGCGCGCATCGAAGTGCCCGTTACCGGACAAACCTATACCCCGCAGGAAATCTCGGCCATGATTTTAGGCAAACTGAAAGCCGATGCTGAAGCTTATCTGGGCGAAAAAGTGACCCAGGCAGTCATCACTGTGCCGGCTTATTTCAATGACAGCCAGCGCCAGGCGACCAAAGACGCCGGCAAGATTGCCGGGCTTGAGGTGATGCGAATCATCAACGAGCCCACCGCTTCCGCGCTTGCTTACGGTCTCGAGAAGAAAGACAACGAGATTATTTTGGTATTCGACCTGGGCGGCGGTACTTTTGACGTCTCCCTCCTGGAAGTGGGCGGGGGCGTGGTGGAAGTTAAGGCTACCCATGGGGACACCCATCTGGGTGGAGACGACTGGGATAACGTGATCGTCAACTGGGCGGCCGATGAATTTATGAAAGAACAGGGCATCGACCTGCGCAAAGATCGCCAGGCTCTCCAGCGTCTTCGTGAAGCTGCTGAAAAGGCCAAAATTGAACTCAGCTCTGTACTTGAGACCGAGATCAACCTGCCTTATGTGACCGCGGACGCCAGCGGGCCCAAACATCTGCTGCTGAAACTCAGCCGCGCGAAATTTGAGCAGATGACCGATGACCTGCTCCAACGCACACGCAAGCCGTTTGACGCGGCCCTGAAGGATGCTAATCTAACCGTCGATCAAATCGATGAAGTCGTCCTGGTTGGTGGTTCTACCCGCATGCCAATGGTGCAGGAACTGGTCAAGAAGATGACTAATGGCAAGGAACCCAACAAAGGTGTCAACCCCGATGAGGTTGTCTCGATTGGCGCCGCCATTCAAGGTGGTGTGCTGGCGGGCGACGTCAAGGACGTCTTACTGCTGGACGTGACCCCGCTTTCGCTTGGTCTTGAAACCCTGGGTGGCGTGATGACCCGCCTGATTGAGCGCAACACCACCATCCCGGTCAAGAAGACCGAGACCTTCAGCACCGCTGAAGATAACCAGACTGCGGTGGACATCCACGTGCTGCAGGGCGAGCGCCCCATGGCAAGCGACAACAACACATTAGGCCGCTTCCGGCTGGACGGTATTCCCCCGGCGATGCGTGGGGTTCCTCAAATTGAGGTTACATTCGACATCGACGCCAATGGCATCCTCAACGTAACCGCCAGAGATAAGGCCAGCGGTAAAGAACAAAAAGTCACCATCACCGCCTCGACCAATCTCGATAAGAGTGATGTCGAACGTATGGTGCGTGAAGCTAACCAGAACAAGGCTGAAGACGATCGCCGCAAGGCCATTATCGAGGCCCGCAATATGGGTGACAGTGTGGCTTACCAGGCTGAAAAGACCCTGAGCGATCTGGGAGAGAAGGTGGATGTGTCCATGAGAAACGATGCTGAAGCCAAGATCCAGGTTCTGCGCGGCGCCCTGGCGGGTGATGACGTCAGTGCTATTACCAACGCCAGCAACGCCTTGCAGGAAGTCATGCAGAAAATTGGTAATGCGGCCTATCAGCAGGCCGGCCCAACTGACCCTGGTCAGACGGGTGGTTTCGCTGGTCAGGCTGGTCCCCAACCCGGTCAGCAAGAGACTGACGGTGATGATGACGTCGTCGAAGGTGAATTTACCGAAGCCTAAAGCGCAAACCAGCAAAAAAGCTAACAGCCTGACTCGTATGAGTCAGGCTGTTTTTTAGTATTGCCAGCCGCGCTGTGACTCAAGCGACCGGCATCAGCAAGCTTTTATGGCACCCAATTGTCGTGGATGATCGCTACCAGATAGTAGGCTCCATCGGCGGTCTGCTCGAAAGCCAGGCGCAGGCTCTGCCAATCCAGCTGGTCATACTTTTCCGTTCCCGGTTGTAAGAAATCGATGTAAGTACCCTGAGGGTAGACTTCATCAAAATTGTCAATGGCTTGCGAGGGTGTCGCCTCGTCTTCTTCAAGCATGATCCATTCCTGATCCAGCCCCTTGGGAATCACATATTGGTCCCAGTAGTCATTCACGCTCATTACAAGCAACTCATCTTTCGCAAAATGCGAGCCCCAGGTGAAATTATTATTGTAGAGAGCGAAGTTTGCGACTTCCTCACGGTTAAAAACCAGATCCGTTTCAGTCTTGATGGTCCCCTGGGGCGAGAAACGTACGCCTTTTTCAGGATGAACGTAGGAAGCCAGAGCGACGAAATCTTTCGCTTTCAGGATCTCAAGGATTTCTGCTGCCAGACCTTCGAGGTTCCCTTGCTGGATTGGCGTCGGCTGTATCTGCGCCGCCTGGGTGGATAATATGTTCACCTCATTTTGCAATTGTCGGATTTGCTCCTGCGATTCCAAAAGCTGTTGAGAGAGGATTTGATTCTGCTCTTTCAACCGCTCAACCTCGCTGCTGTCAGTTGGTTCTAACGGCTGGCAGGAGGCCAGCGCGACTACCAACACGAAAAAGACCGCAAAAAATTTATTTTTCATATTAACCTCCTTCAGAATGCGGTTGTGGTTATATTCTCTTTTTATTATGACGAATAATTATGCTTTTTGGTTCCGTCAGGGTCTGCGGTTTCAGATTTGACTACCGGGCGTTGCGGATAGCATCCAGCATTAGAGCCAGGCGGACGGTCTCTTTGACATCGTGCACCCGCAGAATAGAAGCGCCCATCATCACGCCCCAGGCATTAGCGGCCAGGCTGCCTTCCAGCCTCTCTCCGCGTGGTAGATCAAGGCTGTGGCCAATAAAGCCTTTCCTCGAAACACCGAGTAAGACCGGATAGCCCAATTCGCTCAGGGCTTCCAGGTGTTTGAGCAGGAAGAGACTCTGGTTGATAGTCTTGCCAAAACCGATACCCGGATCAAGGATGATTTTGTCATCGCTCACGCCGGCTGCATGGGCAATTTCCACGGATTCTGCCAGCCAGCCGCAGACTTCGCTGACAATATCCTCGTAGATCACATCCTCATAACGACCGCCCAAATCGCTGCTAACCGCACGTGCGCCGTGCTCACGGTTGTGCATCAACACGGCGGTGACGTTGAATTCGGCAACCACCCTTGCCATGTCTGGGTCATGTTTGAAACCCCAGACATCATTGATAATGTCTGCTCCCCGGCCCAGGCAGGCACGCGCGGTTTCTGCCTTGTAGGTGTCAACAGAAATCAGAGTATCCGGTAATTCTTTTCTGATCAGGGTCAAGACCGGGAGGAGGCGCTGCAATTCTTCTGTTGCGTCCAGTTTTCGCGAGCCTGGTCGCGTCGATTCTGCTCCCAGATCGAGCACATCGGCACCCTCCCGGACGAAGCGCAGGGCCTGCTCCAGAGCGGCAGCTTCCACCTCTGCCTGGTTCAGCAGCCCGTCGCCCGAAAAACTGTCCGGGGTCAGGTTGATAATGCCCATTACATAAGTTTTCTTATCGAGATCTGGGAAAAGGTCGGATTGCATGGCTACCCTCACTGGGATTGAAACCTGGCTTCCGCCATCAATTCAACCTTTGAGATGTCGGGTCCCAGGGAATAGACAATGGTCTTAAATTCGACCGTCCCCCCTTTGTTTAGAGGCAAAGGGGCTTCCCAGCGCCGAAAACCGATCGGGTTGCCCTGCTGATCAAAGGCAGTCGCCAGCAGCCACAGCACAGCCAGGTCTCTCTCCCCGGCTTCCACGCTGATTTGGCCCTGAATTTGTGCGGTCAATTTATTGGCGGAAACCACAACCTGGCTGCTTACAATTTCCGCCTCTGCGTAGCGGTCATCATCTGGCATGGTGGGCAGCCAGTATTCGACCTCGACAGCCAGGTCATATTCCAGCGGTACTGGAGAGGGGAACGAAGCCATTACTGGCAGGCTGCTTCCGGATGGCAAAAGGTTAAGTGGGGCGAAAACCACCATCTCGCTTTCAAATTCGCCTTCCAATGAAGTGAGTTTAAATGAAACCGACGGGTTCTCGATTAACTCTTCTCCGCTGTTACGTACAAGGGCAATGCAGGTGAGTCCACCCAGCACTTCGCGGTAACAGGCAGGATCACCGATCAGTTCCAGCGGAGTTGAGGGGATTATCACTTGGGTATGAGCGGCCTGCGGGGTGTGAGTGGGGGCAGCGGTCGGCGTACTGGTCGGTTGTGGCGTAGGTGTGACCGGAATTTGCAGAACTGTGCCGACGCTCATCCAGTTGGGTGTAACCGAAGGGTTGGCCATCAGTAATTCTTCCAGGTTGATGCCATAGTAGAAGGCAATCGCCAGCAATTCGTCACCCTTTTTGATTGTCCAGGTCACCGGTGCTGGGGTAGGCGTGGCAGTAAAAGTTGGGGTAAGACTGGCCCTTTGGGTTGGTGTCGGGCTGGGAGTCAGGGTCGGGCTGGGCTGAACGGTCAGCGTTGCCGAAGGCAGCACTGTTCTGGTGGGCGGGAACTCGATTTCGACCAGGCAGCCAGCAAAACTGATTAGCGCCAGCGTTACTAACCAAAACAGAAGAGCTCGACGTCTGTGGATCATCATTTTTTGATTATATCAGGGGTAACCAGACGGTAATTGTGTGGCAAGTGACGGACGCGTGACCGTAGAGCAGCAGTATTGCTGTTTTTAGATGAGGGGGTTAGGGTAAAACTGCCCCTTCTTGACCACTGTTCGAACCAGGTTAGTGCCATAGCGATAGCTGAGTTGACGGTAATCGTTCACGTCCAGAATCAGTAAGTCCGCCTGCTTGCCAGGTTCAATAGAGCCAACCAGATGATCCCTGGAGATCGCTTTGGCGGAGTTGATGGTCGAAGATGCCATGGCTTCCGCCGGGGCCAGCTTGAGATAGCGGCAGGCAAGCGCCTGGATAAACTGCATCGATTCATTCCAGGTCGTACCTGGGTTCAGGTCGGTTGCCAGGGCAAGGTAACCGCCTGCGTCAATGATCGCGCGGGCAGGAGTATATTCACTTTGAGCCAACCCAAAAGGCGTGCCGGGCAAGGAGACCGCCACAGTCTCAGATCGAGCAAGACGCCGGATGTCTTCAGTGGAAGTTTTGACCAGGTGATCGGCTGAGACCGCGCCCAATTCAGCGGCCAGGCTGGCACCGCCCAGGTTTTCAAATTCGTCCGCATGCAGTTTGGTTGGGAAGCCCAACTTTGCGGCTTCAGTCAGGATTTGACGGGTTTCCTCCAGTTCAAAGACACCTTTCTCACAAAAAACGTCCACAAAGGGAAGCCCCTGGTCCGGGGCATGTTGCAGCCACCACTTCTTGGTTTCGGGAAGCGCGACTTCACATAACCAGTTGGTGTAACCAGCGGTATCGCCCTTGTATTCCTGGGGGATAGCGTGAGCACCCATATAGGTGGGGACGATCTCGAGAGGTCCGATCTGGTTAAGCAGCAGGATGGCTTCCAGCTGCTTGAACTCAGTTTCCAGGTCCAGCCCGTAACCGGTTTTTGCTTCCATAGTCGTGGTCCCGTAACTGAACGCGCGCAGAGCGCGTTCGAGCGATTGAGCCACCAGTTCTTGCAAAGAGGTCTTGCGCGTTGCCGTCAGGGTTGCTAAAATTCCGCCTCCCGCCGCCATGATTTCCATGTAGGTCTTGCCCTGCAGGCGCATTTCGAACTCGTTGGCGCGGTCACCCGCCCAGATAAGATGAGTATGCGGGTCTACGAATCCAGGCACAACAGCCCTGCCGGCAGCATCGAGCCGCTCTGCCAGCGGATAACGCCAAAGCAGCTCGGCTGAATTACCGACTTCGAGGAACTTGCCGTCCCGAATCACGACGGCGGCATTCTCAAGAATGGCGGGGTCTGAGAGGCGCTTGCCGCGCCTGGGGCCGCCGGCCATGGTAACACACTGGGAAATGTTATGTATGATTTTCATAGACTAATTGTAATTGAATACAGGCGGACGCCGCCAGACAGCATCCCCTCTGCCGGCGCAGTTATAGCAAGCCAAAAAGCTTAAAAGTCTTGTAAATGGCATCATCGTCTACTTCAGGGGCTATATGATCAGCGGCAGCCTTGGCTTCCAGGCGCGCCCCGCCCACGGCTACACCCACGCCCGCCATCTTAAGCATGCTGACGTCGTTACCGCCATCACCAATTGCCAGACATTCCTCTTTGGAAAGTCCAAAATGATTCAGAAAGGTCTGAATGCCCACATCTTTCCCACCAGATTTGGGTGCCAGATCAACCGAATGAGGGTTCCAGCGCACCACCTGACAATCAGGCAGTGCCCGGCGCAGGAAATCATCCATATCTTCGCTCACAAATGGGACTATGGACAGAATCGCGTCTTTGTCGATTTCTCCATTTGAAAGGATTTCGGGCACCGGGCTGTTGAAAACTTCGTAGAATTTTCTCACGCCGTCGTCTAAACCATTGATGGTAATTCGATCGCGCTGATGATATGAGGCAAAAAAGCGAGTCTCGCCGCCCAGACGGATACTTTCCTCAACCCACTCGCGCCGGAAGGGGGCGAAACGAAGCGTTTTCCCATCCGGTAAGTAACAATACTGGCCGTTTACTGTCAGGTAACCGTCAAATTCAATATTATCCACTGGACTGGCCCTATTGGCAGTCAGATTACGTCCGGTGGCGACGATTACCTTGAGCCCCTTCTTGCGGGCGAGTTCTATCGCCTGGAGGGCGCTCTCAGGGATTGTGTGTGTGGTGGGGCTGGTGAGTGTGTTGTCGATGTCTGTGAAGATAGCTTTTATCCTGGGCATACCTGTTTCCTTTGTTGGGCTGCCCATGATTATAGCAAAAGGCCCAGGGTTATGGGCTGGGCCTTTTGACCTTCCATAAGAAGTCAGAGCCCAACCCGGATTTAAAGGTTAAACCCTCGAGATTGAAACAAAGATAAACGGACGACGTTTAGTCTCCTCGTTGAGATAGGACGTGACCAGGCCCTGAATTTCCCTCTGCATATTCTTGGAGGGTGAAAGTGTCAATCGGTGGATGCGCTTTCGCAATTCATCGAAGAGCTCTTCTGATTCTCCCTGCTTGATAAAACCACGGCTGAGGATCTCGACATCTTTATAGGTGCCGTTCTCTTTATTTAAGAACAGGTTGACCAAAATGAGTCCATCCTGACTGAGCAAGGCACGGTCGCGTATGGTGGAGCGATCGATATCGCCAACGCCGGTGCCATCCACGAAGACATAGCCGCCCGGGATGCGTTCACCAAGTTTGAGTTCGCCATGCTTCAGTTCAATCACACGGCCATTTTCGACCAGCGCGATCTGCTGCTCGTCCATGCCGACTTCCATGGCAAGGCGCTTGTGCTGGCGGAGCATGCGTGTTTCACCGTGGATAGGGATCAGATAGCGTGGGCGCACCAGGTGTAACAATAGTTTCATTTCTTCCTGGCTGGCATGCCCTGAAACGTGCACGTCTTCGATATCAGAGTAGATCACATCGGCGCCCTGTTCCATCAGGCGGTTGATGGCGCGATAGACGCCTTCCTCATTGCCCGGGATGGGCGAAGAGGAAAGGACAACCGTATCACCTTCTTGAATAGAAAATTGGCGGTTGGTATTATTGGCGAGGCGACCGAGAATGGAAGTGGGTTCACCCTGGGAGCCAGTTACTAACAAAACAACTTTGCTTACTGGCATAGAAAGAGCTGCCTCGATGCCAACAACCTGATTCTCTTCAAATTGCAGGTAGCCCAGTTCTTTGGCAATCCGAACATTTTCGACCATGCTCAGACCAGTGAAACTGACCTGTCGGTTAAAACCTTTGGCAGTGTCGAGCACCTGTTGGATGCGGGAAATCAGACTGGCGAAAGTGGCTATGATGATGCGCCCTTTGGCTTTACTGAAAACCCGGTCGAAGGCGGCATCTATCACTCGCTCTGAGGGCGTCCAACCAGGCTGCTCGGCGTTGGTTGAGTCAGCCAGCAAGGCCAACACGCCTCGCTTTGACAGTTCTGCCAGTTTGGCATAGTCTGTGGGTTTGCCGTCAACCGGCGTATGGTCAAATTTATAATCCCCAGTGTGTACAATCAGCCCCGCGGGGGTTTCGATACCTAACCCGACACCATCAGGAATAGAATGGCAAACGTGGAAGAAATCCACCTTAAAATGACCGATTTGCACTGTTTCGCCGGCATGGACGTCGATCAACCGGGCTTCCTTGCCAGGGTAGCGGCGGTTGAGTTTATTTTTGATCAGCCCGTTGTTGAGCGGCGTGGCATAAACCGGAGCGTCTACATGCTCAAGCAGGTGTCCAATTGCGCCCGAATGGTCTTCGTGACCATGAGTGACGACGATGCCAACCACCTGGTCAGCACGATCCTTGACATACTCGAAATCGGGGATGATATAGTCGATTCCGATCATGTCGTTATCCGGGAACATCATCCCAACGTCTACAACCAGGATCTGGTGGTCATATTCATAGACGGTCATGTTCTTACCGACTTCACCCAGACCACCAAGAGGGATGATTCTTAATTTTTTATTTTTCATTATTATTCCTTATGTAATAGTTTAGCCAGCCTCAGGCTGGATAGTTTAAAGTTATGGAAACAAGCAAACAAGCTCATTCCCCCTCTGGAAAGTATAGCATAAAGCGAGACTGAAGACTATACGCGCATAGAGA
>CAZHXQ010000066.1:0-10879 GCA_964536465.1 uncultured Anaerolineaceae bacterium | reverse complement strand
TGAAGATGGAAGCATCACCGGCATCTGGGTCGCGAGTGTAAAGTCAGGCTCGCCCGCCGATAAGGCCGGCATCAAGGGTGGGGATATCATCACCCGATTAGAGGGCTTGGTGCTGGCAACTGACGGCACTATGTCTGACTATTGTGACATCCTGCGCACGCGCTCTGCTTCCGACACATACTCACTCGAGGTGCTGCGGTTTGCTACCGAGGAATTCCTGGAAGGGCAGATCAACGGTCGAACTCTCGAGCAATCCTTCTCATTCGCTCAACAGATCTCCGAACAATCCGATATTATTCCTGAGGATAGCCCAACAACAACCACGGGAGGTTATGTCACAGTTCAAGATGATGAAGGCGCGATTCAGATTGATATTCCTGTGGAATGGGTCCAAATTGACGGCAGTAAGTGGATGGATGGCGGCACTACTTTCGGTGCATCGATTTCTGCCTCGGCTGATTTGGACGCGTTTACCTATGGCTACTACCAGTCCGGCGTCTTTTATGCAGCCTCTGACGAAATTGCCAGGCTGGGAGGGTATGTACAGCTGCTGGATGTGTATCGCGATTCTTACATGGGAGATTGCGAACTCGAAGGGAGATACGATTATGTCGACAGCGGCTTTGAAGGAAAGTATGACCTTTTCACCAATTGTCTCGGCGAAAAGAATGCCCTTTTTGTGCTTTCAGCCAGACCGATCTATGATCCATCCTCTATGCTGATTATTTTAATCGTCAACATGACTCAGGAGTCAGATTTTGATGCCCTGGACCAAATATTGGCAACCTTCGACGTGGTTGGGTATCTGCCCTAAATACTTGACCATAGGGACCAAAGTAAACTGGCTGACCACGGGGTCAGCCAGTTTTTATTAAAGAACCTGCCAACCCTTCTGAATTTCCGGATGGGCTGAGGGGACTGGGGCAGAATAAAGTACTGTTTTTTTGGGAAATCGTGCTACGGTAACTAACGTCGACAAAAAGAGAATGGGTCTGTAGGGCGGATTGGTGGTTAGTCAACTCACACTGTCCGATCTCGGTTTGGTTACAATGGTCGATGCTATGGTTGAGAAACCTTTGTTATGCGGTGTTCACTGTCGCTTGATCTGAGCCGCATGAGAAAGTTAGATCGAATTTCTGAAAAGATACTCGAGATGCAGGTTCGTGGTAAAACACAGGCGGTGGGTTTGAAATCCGTCCTATTCCATTGACAGGAATAGGACGGTAGAAAGAGCTGCATTGGTCTTACTTAAGGGTGATGGGTAAATAGGAATCAAAAGACCAGCGCTCAGCGGTCTGCATGTAGCCACCGTTCCACCCCGCGATCGCATACATCACAGGTCCTATATTGGCATAGGCAAAAGTCCGCCTGCCCTGGAGCATGTAGGCAGGGTGCGCTTTCCATACGCCCGAGAAACCTTGATTGGTATCGTAAGATTCACAGCTGTCAAGGTAAGACGACCAGCCGCCACCACAGGCATACAGATTTGTTCCGATGGCGTAGACCCCCACACCACCTCTCTCAGCTGTCAAATTGGATACCACATGCCAGGCACCGTCAGCTGGATCATATACTTCAACGCAACTTGGGCAATCATAGCCACCAAGAGCATAAATTTTTCCATTAATTGTCACAACGCCAAGATGAGCATCCGCGGTGTTCTTTGAGGCTAAGGTCGACCATCTCAAGCCGGCTGTTGCTGACGGATCGTAGACATAAGCAGATGCCTTAAAAGATCCTGAAGCACTTCCTGCGACCACGTAAAGTTTGTTGTTCAAAGTGGTGCAACCCACTCCCGATAACGCCACTGGCAGTGGGTCAGTCGTGATGACAGACCAGCTATTGGTTGTTGTATGATAAACCCGCAGGACGTCCAGATCGGTAGAGGAGGCGTCATACCCCCCCGGGATATAGATGTCAGTGCCCATCACAGCGGCACAGAGGTTGCTGGCAGGGTTAGGCATTGCCGCACCCAAAGTTGTCCAGCTATCAGTTGTGGGATCGTACCTCTCGACTTTGTCAGCTCTGCCGCCAGATATCTCACCGCCGAAAAGATAGATTTTGCCATTGACCGCTGCGGCTGCTGGTCGCGAACGTCCGACGCTGTTGATTGGGGAAATGCTTCGCCAAAAGGGACCGGCCCTGCCGCCAATGCTGAAGGCAATGTCATATGATGGTGCACCGATCGCAGACCAGTCCTGCCACTCTGTTCCGTAACCGAAACCGCTGCCTGGATTGATAAACTTCGCGATCCCTCCGTTACTTGTTTCTGCCGAATGAAGACCAAATTGCCCACCAGTAGTGTATGGTAGACTCGGGTAAAAAACAAGCCAGTAATGTCCTGCGGTCAACTCCAGAGGGGTTGGGAGATCCAGCAGCGTGTTGGATGTAAATCCGCTGTAGCCAACAGAAAGGGTCACATTTGGGCTTGATGGCGCCAATGTAAGGGACCAAACCGGCAGAGCACCACCACCAGAGGGGTCGCCCCCAGGAACGCCGCCGTCATCTGCATAAATCTTCCAGTTGAGCGCAGTGGCATTTTCAAGCGAGGAAAAGCCACTCCAACCATCACCAGGGACAAAAATGGTTTCAATTCTCCAGGTCCCATCAACCACAAAATCATCTGAAAGATATGAACTGTAATTGGGGTCGTCAGGAAACTCCTGGTCAACATAGACGTCAGTTTCAATTGTGCTCATGGGTTGGTGCCAAAGCAAATTGGCTAAAACGCCTTCAATGACAGACGGCATACCCTGCTGGGCAAGACTATCCATGTCATTCCCAGTCCCTGCGTTGCTCAATGTCGGTTCGGATTGCGCCGCATTGCCTGTTGTGGACTGCCCCAGGGTCGGGTCAGACTCAATTTCGAAACCCTGGTCTTGGATTGAAGAAGGTTGATCTTCTGCAGGATTTGAAGTATCAGGGATATACTCATCCGTTGCCGGATCAGTAGTACCTGGCGGAGTCTGTGTTTCGGGAAGCATTTCAGGTGAAATAAATTCTCCCTTTAAGCCCAATTCAAGCGGGCTTTGAGGTTGGGCGAGGGCGCTTTGTACGATTCCGGGACCGCTGAAAGCGATTAGTATCGAAGTGAAAACAAGGAAAGCAGCCAGTAATTTGTTTTGTATCATTTTTCTCCTTTTTTAAACCAAAAACTTGGTTGGTTTTGTATACGAGTATAAGTGACCAAACGAGGTTTTTTTGAACTGTAAGGGGTCTTATCGATTTCTGAACGAAACAAAAAAAATAGGAGTTGTCGATTAAGGAGGGAAAAGTCGAATAAATGTGACAAATATTTAAAATTAATATGATAACTACAAATGGTTTATTTCCCATAATATTTAAATCGGCCGAAGTAAATCTGAACTGTACAGATCTCGATTAACGAAACACCGTTTGGTGAGGAAGGGAATGGGTCTGGAGTGCAGATTGGTGGTTATTTCACCATTACACCGGAGTCGGGATCAATCATATAAGTCATAGTGGGAGCGAGGAAAAGAATCTCGTTAAACAGTGTCACCGGTACTTCGTCCGACCCATTAAGGCTGAGCGCAATCACAAATAGCCCGGCAGACACACCGCGTCCAATCTTGCGCGTACCGGACTTATTTTTCAGTGGTATACTTCTGCAGTTCTCAAGCGAGAACTTTTATTTGGGTGTACGTTTTGGACGTTCTACCGCCGGCATTGCCCGGCTTTTATGGAAGAGCAGGACCGCGAGGTTTTGCTCGATGATTGTAAAGATACGGAATAATCAAGGCAACCCCCTGAGTAAAAAAATTGATGGCAGCCTGTGTCTACTCGACAATTTTTTTGTCGTGAAGATGGTTTGTCGATTACTTAGAAACTGGAGTTTTGATGACCGTACAATTTGAAGACTTTAATCTGCGCCCTGAACTGGTGCAGGCTATTAACTCGCTGGGTTATACCCAGCCCACCCCTATCCAGGCCGGGATCATTCCGCTGATGCAAAGCGGACGCGATGTTACCGGGCAGGCTCAAACAGGCACCGGCAAAACGGCTGCCTTCGCTCTTCCCATCCTCGACCGTATCGATCCTGAGCAACACCTGCCGCAGGCTTTGGTGGTTGCTCCCACCCGCGAACTGGCTTTGCAGGTGACCGAAATGATCCAAACCTTGGGTCAGTTCATGGATGTACGCGTCTTAACCGTTTATGGCGGCACATCCTATACCGGACAATTGAATCAGCTCCGCCGCGGTGTGCAGGTTGTTGTCGGTACGCCCGGACGTATTCTGGATTTGATCAAGCGCGGCCGCCTGGACCTGACAGAGGTACGCACTGTCGTTTTGGATGAGGCCGACGAGATGCTGTCAATGGGCTTTGTGGAGGACATCGAAGCTATCCTTGCTGCCACACCCGATGAACGTCAGACGACGCTCTTTTCAGCGACGCTTCCAACCCGGATCCGCAAATTGGCAAAAAAATACATGCACGACCCGCAGACTGTTTCGATCGAATCGGAACAGGTGACTGTTGCCGCAACTGAACAGCGCGTCTATTATGTGAACGAACATGACAAACTGGCTGTTCTAACCCGTTTGTTTGAGATGGAAGATATCACTTCCGCCCTGATTTTTACCCGCACGCGTGTGCGAACCGGTGAATTGGTCACCGAACTTAATCTACGGGGTTATCCCTCCGAAGCGCTTTCCGGTGATCTCAGCCAGGATGCACGCGAACACACCATGGCACGCTTTAGAGCAGGTCAGGTGAAGGTTTTGGTCGCCACTGATGTGGCTGCGCGGGGTCTGGATGTGGAGGGGATCACCCATGTTTTCAATTTTGACCTGCCTGAAGACGCTGAAACCTTTGTGCACCGCATCGGCCGCACCGGTCGCGCCGGAAGAACCGGCATCGCCATCGCTTTTGCCAGACCTTCCGAAGCCCGTAAAGTGCGTCAGATTGAGCAGTTTACCCATCAGGAAATGTCAAAGGGAACCATCCCTACAATTGAAGACATCCAGGGCAAGCGAATGGACAGCCTGCTCGAAAAGATCGAGACCTGGCTCAAGCGCGGTCGCGCCAAGGAAGAACGCGCTCTGGTTGAAACCATGCTTGCCATTGGTGTCGACCCTGTCGACCTGGCAGCAGCGGCGCTAAAGGTGGCCCGAGCTGAAGAGAAGCAGCGTCCGATCCCCCAGATCAGCCCTCTGCCAGAGAAGGCTGTGCGCCCAGAGCGCCGCGCGCGTGCAGAACAAGACCGTCCGCGCGGGCGCAAACAACGTGAATATGCCGCGCGCAATAAACCACGAGCCAGCGTCCGTGGTAAGCAGAGCGATGAAGCAGGTATGATCCGGCTGGAAATGGGACTCGGCAAAGTGGATGGTCTGAGGCCGTCGGATGTGGTGGCCTCTGTTGCCAGTACCGCTGGCATACCCGGCACGGCTTTGGGGCGCATTTATATCCAAAATCGCCGCACCACCGTGGATGTGGCGGAGCAGTACCTGGAAAAGATTGTTTCAGCCAACGGCAAGTTCAAGGCTCGCGGTCAGAGCTTCACCTTCACCAAGGGATAAGATTTCTCCCAACGTGGAACTTAGAGCCAGGACAGATTACCCTGGCTCATTTTCTTCTTCCGCCTGGATCAACTTAGCCTCTGCTTTTTCGATTTGCTGGAGGTCTTTGTCGGTCAATTTAAATTTGAAAGCTACCGGAATAATTGCCAGCAGAGATGCCCAGGCTGTGATCCAAAAGGGGGTCTCCGGTGAGACGCTTGCATAAAGTTTGGCGCCAATGGCAGGGGCTGGAAGAGAGAAAAGACCCAGACCGGAATGGACCAGACCAAAACCTGTTCCACGCAGCCTTTGTGGCAAAACCTTGCTGAGCAGGGATTGGTAAGCGGGGCTCATCAGGCTGAAACCGACTCCAATAATGAAATAACTGAGCGCGTAGACCAAAAAAGTTTCGGCATAAATGAAGATAAACAAGGCGATTGATTGAAGTCCAAAACCCAGGGCGATAGCCAGGCGTTCACCTCGTCTGTCTGCCAGATGACCAGCTGGAAATGATGTAAGCATCATTGCAATTCCAAGAATCGAGCTCAGCCAGCCGATCTGCTGTGCGGTCATATTGGCGATGCCTTCAAGATATACTGGTATCAAACTGCCGGAGAGAGAAAAGGCGATATCGCGAATGCCGTCTGTGACCACGACCCAGGTCATCACGCCTCCTGCAACTACAAGACCAAAAATTGCGCCCAGGTTAACCTTTAAGGCTCTGAAGTGAAGCTGAGGTTTCTTTCTTTCTGCCTGCCCCGGGTGACGGGCTTTACTTGCCATCCGGACCCTTAAAACCGTGGCGACAAAATAAAGCGAAGCGGCTATGACCAGCATGACTCTGAATCCGTAGCGATCGATTAAGAAGCCCCCAAATGGAGGCCCAACGATAGCGACGATGGTGTAAAAGGTGTCTACCAGCCCATAGACTCTTGCCCGATTTTCTTCCTGAGACTCCTCAGCGATGAAAGCTCCAAAACTGGGCCCAACCAATGAGCGCGTGATCGCGTTTAAACCTTCGCCCACGAAGACCCAGCTCCAGGTCGGTGCAAGGATGAGCGCGATATAAGAGAAAACACCAGAAACGCTGCCGGCAGCAATGCTCTTGAGGCGACCGAGACTATCTGAAAGCCACCCGCCAAGAATCTGTAAAACAAGCGGGATGATTTGTGAGATGGTGAAAAAAAGCCCGATTTGGGCAACGTCTGCTCCAAGTGATTTCAGATAGAGCGGGAGAAAACCCCCATACATCGCCCCAGCGATGTTGGCAAGGATCATCGTCACCAGGAATAAACGTAGCAAAGGGGAGAGCAAAGGTAGTTTCGCGTCAGTTTGTTTGGATGCTTGCATAAGTCATATTCTAAGGCTTTGGGAGAGATAATTGTATAAACTGGACAAACTTCTCCTCCTGAGTCCGAGGAAATATTTTCTGCATTTTAACATGAATAGGTTCTTACACGAACAAAATTTGCCGGTAATTTTGGATTGCATAACCCTTGCCTAATTTTGATTGACATTGATATCCTGTTCTGATATTCTTTTTATATACCCCTTTCTTGTCTTGAAGAGCCCGTAATTCAAATAGGAATCGATGCAGAAAACGAATTTCTGCAGATTTATTGATGCAGTAATAAACAACGAAGGAGAACCAATGAGAACCATAGCAGCCCCAATTTTTACACTTCGACCTTACGAACGCGGCATACAAGAAACTTTAGGCAGGTACGATCGCTTTATCCTTGCCGGTCTTGGGTTTCAATGGCCAATACTCCAGGTAGTGCGGGTACGGGATATCCGCGAACACACCATGGATATCATGCCTCAATCAGTCATCACCAAAGACAATGTCGAAATTTCTGTGGATGGCGTGATGTGGGTGAGACCAAGCGCGGACGAGGAATCCATCAAACGTACTTTCTACAATATTGACGATTGGAAACGAGCCATCATTCAATTGGCCATGACAAACTTGCGCCAGGAATTCGGCGACCTGACGTTGGATGAGAGCCTGGTTGCCAGAGAGAAGATAGCCATCAATCTCAAGGCAGCTCTGAGCAACTTCGCTGTTGAATGGGGGCTGACCGTCAGCAAGGTGGAAATCCGCCTGATAGACCCTCCTGAGGATATCAAGAAAGCCATGCACAAGCAAAAGACGGCTGAGCAAGAGCGCCGCTCCATGCGTCTGCTGGCAACCGGTGAATTCGAAGCGTCAGAACAGCAAAAGCTAGCCGCAATCCAGCGGGCAGAAGGAGAGCGTGAGGCTGCCATTATGGTGGCCGAGGGGAGGGCGGAGGCTATCCGGCTGGTTAACGAGTCTGCGGAAAAGTATTTTGTGGGCAACGCCCAGGCGCTTAAGCAGATCGAGATGGTGGAGGCTTCGTTGAAAGATAACGCCAAGATAATTTTGACTGATAAAGGCATCAATCCCACTTTGTTGTTAGGAGATCTGCCAGTGAAAAAGGGTGGATAAGATTAGATGTCTTTGAAGCGTCGGAGGAGTGTTTCAGAACCAACGTGGTTGAGACTCTCTTTCCAGTCATGTATCCAAGCGAGGCTGACTTTCGTGTCAGCCTGGTTGGGTTCAAATTTGTTGCTGAATTACCGCAAAATCACCGGCAGATAAAAGTGACCCAGCTCAAAGGCACCGCTATCACAGCTGCCGTCAACGCGCGCCTGGTGACGCTGGTCGTCTTCGATTGGATAAAGTATCGTAAAGCACCTGCCGGGGCGGTGGTTGACTGCTGGTGAACCCCGCAGCAGCGAATGGGTCAGCGTCGCTCCGCCGTAAGTCCCGAGATTACCCAACATTGGGTTGGTGTTTAGCAGGTCCCCCGCGGACAAAGCGGCAGGCCAGGAAGCGTCACTGAAGATGTTGTATCCAAGGCTATTCCATGTGCCCTCAATGGAATAAAAGTTGTTCATTTCGGGTTGCGCCGCGAAGATGCTGTCGCCAACGTTCACAGTAGCGGTATTGAAGATTGAGCTGAGGTCTCCAATGTTTGCCAGCGTGCAAGATTGCAGATAAAGTTGACCCAGACCATCATTTACGATGCCAGCCATCCAGCTTGATGCAAAATTGCCACTCATTGTGCTGTTTGTCATGGATAAGGTTGCATAATTGGTGATGGTGCCAATTACTCCTGTGTTCTGGGTAAATGATGAGTGAGTGATGTTGCAAATGCTTGGACCACCTGCGTTGAAAATTGCCCAGCCGCGCTCTGCTGTGTTGTGGATGAAACATGAATCTTTAATGGAGAGGTTATCATAGTTTAAGATCGCGCCCCCATTAAGGTTATTTTGACAGCCACCTGCAGGAACGCATACGACGGAGTTATCTTGAAAGACTGTTCCTTCCAGAGTCAAGTTCCCGAAATTCAGTATTGCCCCACCTCCTGTTTCGCTTGGACCAAGAATGAGGGCTGCTCTGGTAAAGTTAATGCCCCGGATGGCGACATTACTATTCCAACCAACTTCAAGGATGCGATCATTCAACCCCGTATCGGGGGTAATTGTAACGGTGCCTTTCTGAATCGCCTTAATGGTAATCAGATTGGTGGAGGTAGTGGCGTTGATGTTGAGGTCGCCATGGTTGTTGCTATCTGGCAAGCTGGGCGGAATGGTCAGTTTGTATAGGCCCGGTGGAACCAAAATCGTTACCGCGCTATGATGGATGTTCGCGTTCGCCTCCGAGATAGCAGCGCGCAGCGTGCAGGGCCCGCCAGTAGGCTGGCCAACGCTGCAGACGCTGTTGGCGGCAAAATCTACCTGGTCCAAGGTACTGTCAACGGTGAAGATGAGCTCATCAGCTGCTGAGGCCTGGCTGGGAAGAAAAGAAAAGACACTGAGGATGATGAGAATCGCAAAAAAGATGCTGGTCAAATTGCGGTTGGGAATCATGATTCCCCCATTAATGTAAGAAAATGTTGCGATAAACCAATTTTACTACCATTTCAGTAAATCAATGGGCAATTGCAGGGTAGTCCTTTGAACCCAAAAGCCAGAGCAGCACGCAGGTGGTCAAACCGTTGACAGAGTTTCTTGGAAAGGGCCAATTTGTGGAATAGTGGGCATTTGCTAAGATGATATAAGACACAAAACCGTCTGTTTAGTTATAGTAGACTTATGGATGATAATCAATTAACTATCCCTGGAGTGATCCAGGATGACCCTACAAGGAGAACCATGAGTGAATTTTTAGACAACGCCAGCAAGCGTAAAGAAGCTATTAAGAAGATCATCCGCATGCTGCATGAAGGCAAGACGGTTGAAGAGTTGCAGGCGCAATATGGGCATGTCATCGCCGGCGCCAGCGCGCAAGACATCGCCGCGGCTGAGCGTGAAGTGATTGCCGAAGGGCTGCCGGTTTCCGAAGTCCAAAAACTGTGTGACCTACACGTGGCGGTCTTCCAGGCTGGTCTGGAAACAGAACCGGCGCCCGAAAACAAACCCGGGCATCCACTTTTTGATTTCCGCGCTGAAAACGAACTGATCGAGCGCACACTTGAGTCGCTGGAGGGGTTTGTATTGCAGTATGCCGGAGGAGATCACGACATCATCGAGAAACTGCGGGATAATGCCAAAAATCTTGATTTGGTGATTTGCCACTACGACAAAAAAGAAAATATGATCTTCCCTGTCCTGGAAAAATACGGGTTCGGAGGTCAGATGCAGGTGATGTGGGGCGTGGACAATGACATCCGGGAAGAGTTAAAGCGATTTCGGGCTTTGTTGGAGCAAGAATATCCGCTTGGTGTGACCGTCGAAAGCCGGTTTAATGAAGTGTCTCGCAAAGTCAGCGACATGGTTTATAAGGAAGAGAAAGTGTTGATTCCTGAAACGTTGAGTTTCTTTACCGAAGAAGACTGGCAGCAAATGGCTGATGAAATCGCCGGAAAAATAAGCAAACCGCCTGCCCAGGAAAGTAATTATTTCTATAATACTGCCCCTCAAACCAACGGCATTCCTCTCAGCACGGGCGCCCTGACTGCCGAACAAATCGATTTGCTGCTGACCAACCTGCCGGTGGATGTAACTTTCGTGGATGAAAACGATCAGGTTCGTTATTTCACGCAGGGCAAGGAACGCGTCTTCACCCGCACAGCGGCAATCATCGGGCGCAACGTGCAAAATTGTCACCCGCCGCAGAGCGTTCATATAGTGCAGAAAATCATTGAGGAATTCAAAGCCGGCACGCGCGATGAAGCAGAGTTTTGGATCCAGATGCGGGGCGCATTTGTGCACATCCGCTATTTTGCTCTGCGGAGCGAAGATGGCGCTTACAAGGGTGTCATCGAGGTTTCCCAGGATGTGGCTGGCATTCGCGCCCTGGAAGGCGAAAAAAGATTGTTGGATTGGTAAGACA
>CAZHXQ010000065.1:0-11238 GCA_964536465.1 uncultured Anaerolineaceae bacterium | reverse complement strand
GTTGTGGTTAATATTGATCCTTCCGAATTCTCACATTCGTTTGCGAGAAATTTGGGAGCTGAGCACGCAACGGGGGATTATTTGCTTTTCACTGTTCAAGACGCACTGCCACCAAATTCCACCTGGCTTTATGAATTGTTCCAGGTACTTAAGGATAAAGAAGTAGTTGCCGTTTCCTGTGCTGAAACGCCCAGAGAGGATGCTGACCTTTTTTATCGGCAAATTTGCTGGAATCATTATAATTTTCTGGGTGTTAATGATGGCGACCGCATTTTCTCATTGCCAGAAAAACTCGACAATATTGCATTGAGACAAAACGCCCAATTATCCGACTTGGCGAATCTTATCTCCCGTGAGGTTTTCGACAAATACCATTACCGGTTAAACTATGCTGAGGATTTGGATTTGGGTCTTCGGCTGATCAAAGATGGATACAAAATCGCATTTTTGGGATCGGTCAGGATCATTCATTCTCACAATCGTTCCCCCTACTACTTCTTAAAGCGGGGGTATGTGGACAACCAATTTTTATCCGATGTATTTGAAGACTTTGTGATACCAAAAATTGACATGGACAGCTTTGTGCCTGATATTGCCTTTACTTATTTTTTCTTGACCCGAATAATCGAAAACATCAACAACTTACCTAAATATCTAACACCAGAGATATTTGAGACAAGGGTAAGCGAGTTGTTTGCCCGTAGACATGAGTACCAATACCCCGCTGAAGTGCCGATGACAACAGAGCAATACCTGGACACAAATGCGAAGGATTTTCTTGAGGAGCTTATCCAAACCAGCGGATTTCAATATGCTGGAAGAAGATACGATGGGTTTCTTACCATGGCACTTCTGGGTCATGTCAGCATAACGTTTAACTACCTGAAAA
This sequence comes from uncultured Anaerolineaceae bacterium, assembly GCA_964536465.1. GTDB lineage: Bacteria > Chloroflexota > Anaerolineae > Anaerolineales > Anaerolineaceae > Mesolinea. The sequence goes on along the minus strand of CAZHXQ010000065.1, from coordinate 10,349 downwards.
ACACCTACGAAACGATTGATGATACCTTGCTTACCGAAATAAAAGAGTGTCTCTACAAGTCTTTCTCAATAGTGGTGGGGGCGCATTTGGCTTACTGTAACAAGAACCGCACTGGAAATGAACTTCAGGATATGGACAAATTGCATGAAACGCTAATGGCAGGTGTGTGATGAAAGTGCTCTATCTTGTCCATCAGTTTTATCCCGAATTTCAGGCTGGCACAGAAAAATTCGTTTTCAACACAGCTTACATGACCCAGAAAAATGGGAATAAAATCAAAGTTATTACTTATAGTCTGGGTGATGTTAGTTCGTTTCCTCATCGATCTGGCGGCATTTTATACAAAGAATTCCATTACCAAGGCATTCCGGTTCTGGCGTGGCGTTACGAAAAAGACCCGGGTGATCTGCACTATGTGATCGACCCAGACATTGATATCAATTTTGCGCTTGAAATCTTGCAGCAAGAAAAACCAGATTTGATCCATGCGGGTCACCTCATGCGCGTCTACCCATTCATCCTGGCTGCCAGGCAATTAAACATTCCTTATATACTGACCATCACGGATTTTCACTTGCTTTGTCCTAAAATAATCCTGGCGCCTACACCCAACACGCTTTGTTCGGGGCCTGAACACGGAGTGAATTGTTCGATACTTTGTAAAGAATTTTCAACAGCCTTCATCAAAGACCGCTTGACAATAGCGGCAGAGATTATCCATGGAGCGTCGGCGGTCGTTGCGCCTTCCCGATTCCTGCCAGGGATTTTTGAGCATGAAATTGATGGCTTAAAAGTACTCATTAATCATCACGGGATACGCCAAAGTAATATCAGGCCGCGTGATCACGTTTACCAGGTTGACGACAACATCCGGTTTGGATTTATTGGAAGTTTGACTGTGCACAAAGGCGTACATGTATTGATCAAAGCTTTTGTGGATATGCGTTCATCTCGTGCGAGTTTGTCGATCTTTGGATCTGGCCAGGACCCCTATGTAAACAAACTCAAAGATATGGCGGGTGATACAGAGGTCAATTTCATGGGATCGTTCCGAGCCGAAGAATTGTACAATGTGTTAAATCAGATAGACGTGATCGTGGCTCCCTCAATTTGTTATGAAAACTATCCTTTTGTTGTGCACGAAGCCTTAGCCAGCGAAATTCCGGTAGTTGTTTCCAATTTGGGGGGGTTGGCTGAAGCTGTTGAGAATGGCGTCAACGGGTTTACCTTTACAGGGGGCGATGCGAATGAACTGCGAGGGGTCATGCAGAATATCCTCGACGATCCAACGATCCTTAACAGGATCAAGAATCATATTAAACTTGCATCGTTTGTGCCAAATATCGAACAAGAGGCATACCGCTATAACCAGATCTATAAACTGGTTGTTAAGTAAAGTTGACTTTTGTTAACTCTCACAATCATGTTATTACCGATTTACTTAAATATTAAATTATGCATCGTTGATCTGGATCTTGCCGCTTGAATGGAAGTGACAAGGGCTTTAGATGAGAAGGGCGGATGCATCTAGCTTTAAAAGCATGACCTGGATCTACCCAGGCACAGAATATTGCTTATTTAACCTATCAGACATTCACCTATGGGCTAATCCAACCCCCTTCATTTATTGGAAAAAATACTTCTGCCAGCTGCGCAGCTCAGGTCAATTTATTTCTCGTTCCAAGCCTGGTCGCAGGCTGAATGCTACCAGGAATTCAGACTATTATGAGACTGACAAAGACGGGGTGATGGCGGCTTACAGTTACTGGGGTTGATTTTTTGACCTTTGCGCGCTGATCACAAAATAGACTGCCACCCCAACAGCAGCCACAGCCAGGAGCCAGAGCCAGTTGAGCGGGTTGTCTGTCAGGCTGAACGAAGCCGGGGGTACGGTTGCGCTGGGCGTTGGCGAGAGCGCGCGGGTCGCGGTTGGTGACGGGCTGGCGGTGCGTGTTGGGCTGGGCAAGGGCGTCTTGGTTGCCGGCGCGGGCGTGGACGTAATCGTGGCGGGCGGTGTCACCTGCAGCAGCAGTCTCTCCCCAGGGTAGATGATGCTGGAGGGGTTGAGGAAATTCCAGGCCATCAAATCAGCCAGGGAAACGCCATACAAGTTTGCAATCCATTCCAGTGCCTGCCCCTCGACGACTGTGTGATAATACTTGCCGTCCGCATCGGGGGTAAGCCTTTGCAGCGGGGTGAGAGGCAGCGGCGTCGGTGTCGGAGTTTGGTCCGGGCCACGGATAACCAGCTTCTGCCCGATGGAAAGCGGCCAGTTAACGTCCAGGTAATTGAGCGTGAGAATGCTATCCACACTGACACCATAGGCCTTTGCAATGGTATAAAGGTATTGGTAAGCTTGGACTTCGTGAACAATGCTTCCATCCGCATCTGGAGCGGCTACGCTCACATTGCCGCGTGGTGTCGGAGTCACCAAGGCTCTCGACTCTGGCCCGGCAATGGTCAGTTTGTCTCCCGGCCAGAGCACGTAGCCAGCCGGCAGGTTGTTCCAGGCCAGGATTTCTTTGATAGTGACACCATAAGCAACAGCAATGGACCATAAGCTCTGACCGGTCTTGACTTCGTGAACGTAATTTCCCTCCTCATTTGGCTCCACTTTTTCAACAGGTGTGACGATGCCGTAACCGATAGGCGGCTGACCGGGTGTGCCACCACCGCCCGTGGGTGGGGTGGAATCGCAGGCCTCTCCTGAGATGTAGGCGGCCTGGAGGATGTAGTAGGTCATGCCATTTGAAGCTTTGGCGGTTCCGGCGCCAACGTGGCAATAGTTGGGCGTGGTGGCCGGGCGCATATGGTCATAATCGGACCACATGAGCATGATCTGGTCGATGGTGCCGCCGGAGGCTACCGCAAAGTTTTCGGTTGCGTAAACTTTTTTACCGGCGCCATAGCCGGCAGCAGAGATGCGCCCGGCTACGTTGCCAATATGCCAGGAAAGCAGCCCGTCGGCCATGGTCTGGGCGGTTGCCTGCGCTACGGCGTTGATGGTGGCGTTTTCGATCAGGGCTGGCAGACCATAAGACAGGCGTAAAACGTTCATGGCCGAGATCAACTCATAGGCGGCTACCTGCGCGTGAGCAGCGGCATCGGCTTCTGCTTTAACTTGCGCGGGCTTTAACGGCGCAAGCGCTGTCATTATCGATACCAGTAAGAGCAGAAGGCTAATCCGTTTGTTTTTATGCATGTTCCATTAATACCATAATTTTGGAACTCTGTTTTTGCGGACGCGAAACCTCCTCGATGCTGAAATTTATCGTACAATTGTTAATTATGAAATTAGCTATCCAGATCCCGGCTTATAACGAAGCGGAGCATTTGCCCGCTGTTTTAGCGGAACTACCCCATCAATTGCCCAGCGTGGACGAGATTGTGGTGGTGGTCGTGGACGACGGCTCCCAGGATGGCACCACCGCGGCTGCGATTGAGCACGGAGCCGACTTTGTCTTGCGCCACCGCAAGAACCGGGGTCTTTCCAAGGCCTTCATTGACGGTATTCAATTCTGCCTTGCGCTCGGCGCGGATATCATCGTTAACACCGACGCCGATAACCAGTATCGCGGCAACCAGATTGCCAAGCTGATTGAGCCAATCTTGCAAGGTCAGGCTGACCTGGTGATAGGCGACCGTCAGACCCTTGAGAATAAGAATTTCTCTCCACTGAAACGGGTGATTGAACACCTGGGCAGTTCAGTGATTCGGAGAGTTTCCAGCACCGACGTTCCAGACACGGTCAGCGGCTTTCGTGCCTTTTCCCGCTATGCCGCTCTGAGATTACAGGTTTATAACCCCTATTCTTACACGTTGGAAACCCTGGTTCAGGCTGGCAAAGGCTCGATGAAGATCGTAAGTGTTCCTATCGAAACCAACCCGGCCACACGCGCGTCGCGGTTGCATAAGGGCATGGTCAACTTCATCTGGAGGCAGAGCGGCGCCATTATTCGGTCTTATGTGCTCTACCAACCTCTGCGCACGTTCCTTTCCATCGGAGCGGTTTTGTTCTTGATTGGGGCTGTTTTGTTAGGGCGTTTTTTGGTTTACTACCTCTTCTTGGATCAGGCTTCACGCTTTGTTCAATCGGTTTCGATTGGTGGGACGTTTTTAGTTTCGGGTATCACGCTGATCATGTTTGGCTTCCTCGGCGATGCGATCAGAGCCAACCGGCAGATGATCGAGGAAACACTCGTCCATCAACGTGACAGTAACGAGATTGCGGATCCAGAAACTCTGACCGAATTTTGCGGTCACGCGGTTTATTCCAAACACAATCCGGCAGACAGCCGTTTCTAACCCTTCTTCGATAACAGTGAATTAGGCTGGCGCAGTGACGAGCGTTTCTTAAAACTTACTCTCAGGGTGATTATTTAAGTTTCGCTCCAGTTCACTATGCTATACTTTAATCTCACCAAGAGCAGCAAATCTGACCTCGTTTTTACGCGCAGAGCTGAGATTGGCAACAGCATTAAAGGAAATTCTAAAGCAACCGTGTCTTTCGTTCACCTGCATGTGCATTCATCTTACTCAGTCCTGGACGGGCTGGCGAGCCCCAGGGATTTGGTTAAATACACTAAAGAACTGGGTATGACCGCCCTCGCCCTCACCGACCACGGCACAATGTTCGGCACCCTGGATTTTTTCGCAGCCGCCAGGGCAGAAGGAATCAAGCCCATTATCGGTCTGGAGGCCTACCTCGCCCCCCGAACAATGTTGGATAAAGACAATATCAAAGACAGAAAGTCTTACCATTTGCTTTTGCTGGCCAAAAACCAGACTGGCTATAAAAATCTGCTCAAAATCGCCTCAGTTTCACAACTTGAAGGCTTCTATTATCACCCCCGCATTGATAAGGCTTTCCTGGCGGCACACTGCGAGGGATTGATTGGTCTTTCGGCCTGCCTGGCAGGAGAAATCCCCCAGGCACTCAAAGATAACGACCTGGCAAGAGCAGAAAGCAGCCTGAATTGGTATAAAGAAGCCTTTGGGCCGGGTAATTTCTACCTCGAGTTGCAGGATCACAACATCCCGGAGCTGTATCGGGTCAACCGTCTGATGGTGGAGTTGGCAAAGAAAACCAGCACGCCCCTGGCGGCCACCAACGATGTGCATTATGCCCGCAAGGAAGACGCCGAGCTGCAGGATATCCTGCTCTGCATCCAGACAGGACATTTGCTGACCGATATCAACCGTATGCGCATGTCGGACGACAGTTATTACTTGCGCAGCCCGCAGGAGATGCAATCGATCTTTTCGCAAGTTCCTGAGGCATTAAGTAATACAGTTTTGATTGCGGAACAATGTGAAGTCGATCTGACGCGTACTGGTTATCATCTCCCCAAGTTTGAGGTGCCAGAGGGGCAGACCCCCGAACTCTTCCTGCTGGAATTATGCCAAAGAGGGCTGCGCGAAAACCTCTCTGACGGGGCACAAGCACCAGAAATGCAGGAACGGCTTAACTACGAGCTAGGTGTCATTAATCAAATGGGTTTTGCTGAATACTTCCTGATCGTCTGGGACTTATGCCGGTTCTCGAGAGAAAACAACATCTGGTACAACGTGCGGGGGTCTGGCAATGGTTCGCTGGTGGCTTATGCGCTGGATATCACCTCGGTAGAACCTTTGAGCTATCACCTCTTGTTTGAGCGCTTCCTCAACCCGGACCGCATAACCATGCCTGATATCGACCTCGATTTCCCCGATGACCGTCGGGCAGAGGTGATGGAATATTGTAACCAGAAATATGGCGCTGATAAGGTCGCTCAGATCATCACTTTTGGTACCATGGCGGCTCGAGGAGCTGTCAGGGATGTTGGTCGAGTGATGAACATCCCTCTGGTGGAAGTGGACCGTGTGGCAAAGGCGGTGCCAAGCCAATTTCAAGGAAAAAACATTCCACTGGCGGAATCGCTGGAGAAGAACGCCGAATTAAAGGCGCTGTATGAATCCAATGAGCAGTATAAACGGCTGATCGATGTAGCCTGCCGCATGGAAGGCAGTATCCGCAACGTTGGCACACATGCCGCCGGGGTGATTATCAGTGATAAACCGCTGACCGAATATCTCCCGCTTCACCGCCCCACCAACCAGAGCGACGAACTGCCCATTAAATCAGTGGCGCAATATGACATGGCTGGCATCGACGCAATGGGGCTGCTGAAGGTCGATTTTTTGGGGCTGACCACCCTGACCATTATGGCTAAAGCCTGCGAATTTATTAAGGAACGCCACAATAGAAGACTGAACCTGAGCAATATCCCCATTGATGACCCTGAAGTTTTTGACTATATTGGTCAGGGGCATACCCCTGGGATCTTTCAGCTTGAAGGCGGGGGTATGACACGCTATCTGATGCAGATGCAGCCGAAGACCGTCCAGCATGTGATTGCCATGGTGGCGCTCTATCGTCCGGGTCCAATGGAAATCATCCCAGCTTATATTGCCAATATGAAAGGCGAAGTTCCAGTTAGCTACCACCATGAAAAGCTCGAGCCGATCCTGCAGGAAACCTACGGACATACCGTCTACCAGGAGCAAATAATGCAGGCGGCGATGAGCCTGGCCGGTTATTTGCCCGGTGAATCAGACGATTTACGTTCAGCCGTTTCCAAAAAGGATGCGACTAAGGTAAGGAAACACCGCTCGAAATTCGTTAATGGCGCCGTCAGAAACGGTATCGACAAATCGACCGCCAACCAGATCTTCAAGCATTGGGAGGCGTTTGCCTTTTACGGTTTCAACAAAAGCCACGCCACCAATTATGGCATTATGGCAGTCAAAACCGCCTATCTTAAGTATCATTACCCGGTTGAATATATGACCGCCTTGCTTTCAGCCTGGAAGAACGATACGGATAAGACAGCCCTCTATATCGCTGAGTGCCGCGAGATGGGCATAGAAGTTTTGCCACCAGATGTAAATAACAGCGGCTACGACTTCACAATTGAAGAAAGACCTGACGGAGATCTGTCCATTCGATTTGGACTTGGCGCGATCAAAAATGTGGGGCAGTCGCCCGTAGAAGAAATTATCCTGGGGCGAAAAGATTCAAGCGATAGAATCAGCCGGCCTTTCATCAGCCTCAACGATTTTGTACGGCGGGTCGACCTGCGCAAGGTAGGCAAACGCCCTTTGGAATGCCTGATTAAGGTGGGGGCGTTAGACCAGCTGGGTGAACGCGGCTCTTTGCTGGCGTCCCTCGAACAAATTGCTAACATCTCAGCCAGTCACTTCCGAGCCAAGGAAATGGGACAGATGGATCTTTTTGGCGGGTCTTTGGTTGAAGAAACCCCTTTATTGGTGCTGCAGACATACATCAGGATGAGCAAAAAAGATCAACTCGACTGGGAGAAAGAACTTCTTGGACTGTATATCTCAGACCACCCGCTAAACGCCCATCTGCGTCAGGTGGAAAACAAAATCAGCCATATCTCTACGGCACTGGCTGAGGCAGAAGAAGCCAGTAAGGTGAGCGTTGGTGGCGTAGTCAACCGAATGCGCCCCATCAGGACCAAGAAAGATCAAATGATGTCTTTCGTGACCCTTTCGGATACCTATGGAGATATGGACCTGGTTTTCTTCCCAAAAACATGGGAAAAGTACAGTCAGATTGTGGACGTTGGCGTGGTTTTGCTGGTTGAGGGCAAGGTTCAGCACCGCGATACCAATGTTTCGGTTTTAGTTGACAAAATTTCTGTGGTAACCAGCAACACCGATCAGAACGACCTGGGTGAGTCAACCTCGGGACCTTTCTACGAAAACACCCTGGAACGCAATTTGCCGGATATGCGTTTTCTCTCCAGATATGCCTGGCCGCCTGTGGGGGAAGAAAACGATCTCACAGCGGAAGACTCGCTTGAGATCTTACTCGAGGAAGATCCGCACTCCTCCTGGGTTGAGGAACCAGAATACATAGAAGACCCGCCACTTGGGTTTGAGTTTCAGACAGACTATCTTGACCAAGAGCCCGATCCTCTGGAGTCGGCGGCTACCATCCCATCCCCTGATGAGGATGAACCAGAAGAGCTGACCCAAAAACCGGAAGAAGCACTTGAGGATTTTGGGTACGTCGATGATGAACAGGTCGGACAGCTGCCCAGTCAGATTCTGGTGCTCACGCTTCCGCCCGGTGATACACCTGAGAGAGATCAACGCCGTATGAGTAAGTATTACGGTTGGCTGGGCGCGCACCCCGGGCGAGACCTGTTTGGCTTCCGGCTGCAGGGACCGAAAGGGTGGCGAGTGGTTTACTTTCCAAATGTCCCGATTGAAATCAGCGACCCTTTGTTGAGTCAGCTTGAACAGGAGCTGGGCAAAGAAAACATACTTTGCCAGCCCTATAATTCCGACCTCATTTTCTGAATCTCACCGCCTCGGCAGATGCTGGTCATCAGCCTGGATTCGTTGCTATAATTAGCCATCGAAAGCTGAAAGAGGAATTCGCAATGAAAACGATCGATCTGGCACTGCTTGGGTTTGGAAACGTCGGCAAGGCTTTTGCCCGCCTTTTGTCTGCAAAAAAGAGAGAAATACTGGAAGAATTTGGTGTCTCGCCCCGTATCACCGCCATTGCGACTGGCAGCCACGGTGTTTGCCTCGACCGGCAGGGAATTGATCAGAAAGCATTGTTCGAATCGCTGGACCGCGGGGATGCGCTTGACCTGTCTTTCCTGGATAGGGTCGGTTTTGATGGGGACACGTTTGATTTTATCAGGCAGGCTGAAGCGCAGGTGTTGATTGAAACTACACCAGTTAACCCCCGCTCGGGTTTACCCGCGTTGGACTTCCTCCGTGCCGGTGCGCAGCGGGGGCTGCATCTCATCACTGCTAATAAAGGTCCGGTTGTTTATGGTTATCGTGAGCTAACCGAACTGACCGGGAAGCGTGGGCGTCTGTTTCGCTTCGAATCAGCGGTTATGGACGGCGCGCCGATATTTTCACTGTTTCGTGGGCCGCTGGCAGGCGCGAAACTGCACGGCTTTTACGGAATCCTCAATTCTTGTACCAATCTTTTGCTCGACCGTATGCGGGGAGGTGAAACGCTTGAGCAGGCGATTGCCTATGGCGCATCTATCGGCATCACTGAAACTGACCCCAGTAACGATGTGGACGGCTGGGACGCTGCGATCAAAGTTGCGGCGCTCGCCAATGTTTTGATGGGACAAAACCTGACCCCCATGGATGTGAACCCCACCGGTATTCGCGGTATCAATCCCGATATGATCGCTGCGGCCGAATCACAGGGAAAACGCTGGAAACTGGTCTGCAAGGGAGGTTGGCAGGAGGGAGGTTATCAGGTCAGCGTTCGACCCGAAATGGTTGCTGCCGATTCGACTCTGTATACCGTTGAGGGGACATCTTCGTACGTCAACTTTAAGCTGGATGTCCTGCCTGGATTGGGGATCTTGGAATCTGACCCCACCCCCCAGACAACCGCCTTTGGGCTCCTGGCAGATCTGATTGACATCATCAAAAGTGAGACTGGATGAGCATTGCTTACCTCGGGCTGGGCACCAACCTGGGAGACCGACAGAAAAACCTTAGCAGGGCCATTGAGGCGATCGCAGCGAAAATGTGTGTCTGCGGGCGCTCTTCGGTCTACGAAACCGAAGCCTGGGGCTACAAGGACCAACCCGATTTTCTAAACCAGGTTATCAAGGTCGAGACCGACCTGACCCCTCTGCGTTTATTGGATTTCGTGAAAAAGACTGAAGTCGAACTGGGACGGGTGGAAAACTTTCGTTATGGTCCACGTCTGATTGATATCGATATCCTTTTTTACGATGATTTAATAGAAAACAGCAGCCGTTTGCAAATCCCGCACCCCAGGATCACAACACGAGCCTTTGTGTTAGTTCCGCTCAACGAGATCGCCCCCGACCTGGTCTACCCCGGTACAGGGAAAACGGTGGCCGATTTGTTGGCGCGCTTGCCCGAAGACACTGGAGTCAGGCTGTGCAAATAGCACTGGCTTTTATGGCAATTTGCCTGCCCGGTCTGGCCTGGTGGTTGTGGCTGGGTGATCACCAACAGGACGGCGGCGAGGCGTTGGCGCGTATTTTTGCGGTCAGTGCCGGTTTTATCACCCTCGTGGGGCTGGCTTTTTACACCGTTCGCTTGAGCTTTACCCCCTTGATGATCGGAATACTGCTGAGCATTTGTATCGGTCTGGTCTTGGCAGGGCTGCTCCATAGTTGGAAAACTGCTTTCGACAAGACCTGGTTGATCGCGCTGATTGTACTGGGGGTCTTTGTGTTTTGGCGGCTCTGGCAGGCCAGAGAGTTGATCTTCCCGAATTGGGTTGATTCTCAACACCATGTTCTCATCATCCGTAAGATCAT
>CAZHXQ010000064.1:0-11259 GCA_964536465.1 uncultured Anaerolineaceae bacterium | reverse complement strand
GTTCCCTGGACCAGATGGCTGGGTGTCTTAATAGTTTGTCTGGGATTATGGATTACCTCGAGATAAGGTGACACATCAGCTTATTCCAATTGAGCCTGTTTAAGAATTGCTAACCTCTGATAGACTAGAAGAACGGATCGAATTTTCATGAGTAAAATACCATTCAACAAACCCGCCTATATACCTGAATCAGAAATTTTAGTGAGTCAGGCGATTAAGTCTGGTCATCTCTCCGGAGATGGAGAATTCACCAGGCGCAGCAGCGCGTTGTTGGAAACAATAACGGGTGCGCGCAAAGTCCTGCTGACGACCAGCTGCACACATGCGCTGGAAATGACGGCGATTCTCTTGGATCTTGAGGAGGGAGACGAGGTGATTGTCCCTTCCTTTACCTTTGTTTCCACAGTCAACGCAATTGTACTGCGGGGCGCAAAACCGATATTCATTGATGTCCGCCCGGATACCTTGAACCTTGATGAAACCCAGTTGGAGAGGCTGATTACCCCCAGGACCCGAGCGATATTTGTCGTTCACTATGCCGGAGTCTCCTGCGAGATGGATGTGATCAACCAGATTGCTTCCAGGCACCACATTCAGGTTGTCGAAGACAATGCCCACGGCCTTTTTGGACAGTATCGCGGAAAGAATCTGGGGACTCTGGGAGTAATGGCAACGCAAAGCTTCCACGAGACCAAAAACATCAGCACCGGTGAAGGCGGGGCATTATTGATTAACGACCCACAATATATCGAGAGAGCAGAAATTATTCGTGAAAAAGGCACTAACCGAAGCCGTTTCTTCCGAGGCGCGGTGGATAAATATACCTGGGTCGATATTGGCTCAAGCTACCTGCCGTCAGAAATGATAACAGCGATGCTGCTCGCTCAGCTCGAGGCCCGGGATAGAATTCAAGCCAGGCGTATAAAAGTTTGGTCCACATACTTCCAGGAATTGTCAGGTTGGGCTGAGAATGCGGGGGTGCAACTGCCGCATGTTCCCGATTATTGTGAACATCCCGGTCATCTTTTTTATCTTTTAATGCCTACTCTGGATGTGCGCACACGCTTCCTGGACTGGATGAAATCACAGGAAATCCTTTGTGTGTTCCATTATTTACCTCTCCATTTATCTAAAATGGGACTTCAACTGGGAGGAAGACCTGGCGATTGTCCTGTTACCGAAGATATTTCTGACAGACTTGTGCGCTTGCCACTCTTTTACGATATTACGGACGACGAAGTCGCCCAGGTACTTAACAGCGTGAAAAGCTTTGAATTCTGAGCCACCTAACTTGCAAGACCGCTCCTGATTTACCTCACAGGAGCGGTTTTCTCACTTGGTCAAATTAAAAGATTATCCAAACAGAGGATCAGCTCCCCCCGTCCACAGCTTCCTGTAACGGTGCTCCCGGCAAGGCTATATCGCCTGGCGTACTCTGAGAAGTCTTCCGAAATTGTTTCCAGGCGTGCATGGCCAGAGACAGGGCGATGACCCCGTAGGAAACAAACACACGGAAGTACTCGCCAATCTGAGCGTTATTAAATAACTCTTTGCCAGCTTGCGGTGCCACGATAAACAAGGTGTGAAACAGGATCACACCAATGATTGCCTGTTTATTGGTGGCTTTCTGCACTGAAGCACCTCCCACCAGCAGGGCGGCGATGGCAAATTGCGCGATCTGAGTGTGAGCGCCATAAGTGGAGAATGTGCCGATGTTCTGCAAAAAAATAATCTGTCCCCAACTGGCTAAAACAGTTGAAATGACCATGGCGATAACGCGCGTCTGGTCAGCATTGATCCCTGAAGCCATGGCGACACTCAGGCTTTGGCCCACCGTACGCATATTCTGCCCTAACCGCACGGACAAAATCTTCTGGTTAAACCAACACAGCCCGGCGATCAGTAGAAACGGCAGAACGGGCAGCTGTACATACAGCATCACCTCTTCGACTGCTGGTATGTAGGTTAATCCATACAGGGCGCCATAAACCAGCAGGGTCAAGACAGGCTTAACCACAGCCGAAGCTGGTTCTTTTTCAACCCAGATCGATCTGATTAATTTGATGACCTGCAGGATTGCCAGGACGATCAGGGTTGCAGTCAAGGCATCTAACAAGGCCAGCCGGTCAGTGGAAAGAAAGCGTTCAATTTGAGGAATGTAGGATATGCCAAAAATTAGCGCACTGACACCAAAGAGAACGAAATCGCTGCGGCTGAGCTCGAGTTTCTTGGCCAGATGCAAAATTATCTTGATTATCGTAACAACCAGAACGGCATAGAAAAAGACCGTGACAATGTCTACCATGCGGACTGAGTCGATGGCATATTTCAGATTGCCAGTCAGGTCGATGGTGTTCTTCACGCCGACACCCTGAGAGATAATCAACTTGGGGTTGTTGACCGGGATGACGCCGCCGATGATTACCAGGAACAAAAGCTGGTAAAGACCATCAGCGAAATAACCCAGAATCAGCCCCGCAATCATCTCGGCACCCTTCATACGGTTGAAAAGCTTGCCAACCAGGTAACCAAACAATATTGCCAGCGGAGTGGCAATCAGAACTGTCAGCAGGATCCCGCTGAAACCACCAAACCCCCAGTAGACCACCCAAAAAACAGCAATTTGGGCTGCCACCGCGCCGATGACGATGCCAAAGTTCAGCCCCAGACCTGCCAGGACCGGAATGATCAAGGCCAGGACGGTGAAGGTGTTGCGCGTGATTCGCGTAAAAACACCGTCCACGATAAAGGTCATCGGGCTGCCTGAAAGCACAATCGCGGCCAAACAAATCGCCGCGAAAGCGATCATGACTTTGTTCTCGAAGATGAATGAACCAACTTTCCTTAAATAATTTTTTTCTTGGTTCATTGGTTTTCTCCTTTTGTCTTGGATAAAGCGTATAGAATGATGCCGTTAGAAATGATAATTCTCAAGACCTCTGGCAGGGTCCCAATTTCAACCACTTCATTGACAACAGGCAAAGCAGTCACAAGAATGCCCTGGAAAAGCAGCGTCCCGATCAAGACATTCGATATTCGCGCTCTTCTGACGGTCGCGCCGCCAATCAAGATGGAGGCGACGCTGGCAAAGCCCATCATGAGCGGGGCATTGTAGAGTTGTAAGAATCCGTAGGTCTGGGCGTAGAGGATAATCCCGACCGCGCCGAGAACGGTTGAAATTGCGGTTCCCTGGATGCGCTTTTGGTCGACATTGATTCCGCTGGATGTGGTGAACAATTGATTCTCACCAGCACCGCTCATGGCGATTCCGCTTTTGCTCCTTAAAAATAGCCAAACCAGCAAGCACAAAAATGCGAACACCAGGATCAGACCAAGCGGGACAGTAAACTCACCAATCTTGAAAGCCAACCAATGCAGCCATTTTGGCTGCGTTGACTGCACCACGTCTGGATTGCTTAACAAACCTCCAAAACTACCCGAAAGACTGGCTGTGTTACGCAGTCCCTGCCCCTGCAGGGGCCAGCTCAACTCACCATTTTTGAAAGACAAAGAAAGCCAAACGATATTCATAAAGGCAATCACAGAGAAACCCACGTAGGTGGAAACCGTCATCTCAGATCCTTTAACCCGGTTGAGCAGCATGCCATATAAAGTTCCGACAATGGCTGCCAGGATGACGCCAAACAAGAGCGCGAGCAGCAGCGTCAACCAGGGAGCGCCAACACCCAGAACGGTGTTCCAGTCTCTCAGGAAGCTGATTTCCATGGCGAGGACTGCTCCTAACAACCCTGATGAAATGCCCAGCGAAATACCAAAATTGAGCCCGATGCCGCTCTGAATGCCCGGCACCATTGCCAGTACCAGGGTTCCATACATCAGCCATCGTTTTACTACATCACTAAAAAGGACAGCAGGTGAAAAGCCTAACAAAATCGAAGCCACCACCAGCAAGATAAAAAAGCCAGCAATAATTAACCTGGGCAAACCAAAGCTTTCGTAAAAGTTTTTTAAGGTTTTCATAAGGCAACCTCTTCCCTGACACCAGCCATTGCCAAACCATAGGCTGCGTCTGAATCGTCAGGCTCCATGACAGAAAATACCTTGCCTTCAGAAACGATTGCGATACGGTCACATAATGATCTCAGCTCTACCAACTCCGAACTGATCATGACGATGGTTGTGCCGAGCTCACGATTGATTTTTGTGAGATATTCCAATACCAGTTTTTTTGCGCCGATATCGATTCCACGGGTTGGTTCTGAAACAATCAAAATCTCGGGGATCATGGTCAGAGCTCTGGCGAGACATACTTTTTGTTGGTTACCCCCCGACAGACTGCCCACCGCCTGTGAAGGTCCGGTGCAGCGAATGTCGAGCAGTTTGATCATATTTTTTGCGTGCTTGTCGGCATTGGCCTTGTCCAGAATTTTGATAGGTCCAATGCGTTTGAGAAACTCATCGTTGATCTGCATGGCTGAAAAGATAATGTTTCTTTCAATCGACTCGCCCAGCAGAAGCCCTACTCCCCGGCGATCTTCTGAAACAAAGGCGATTTTATTGCGGAGCGCTTCTCCCAATTTGCTGAGGTCGAGGGGTTTGCCATAGACCCTAACTTCGCCTTCCGTCTCGTACAAGCCCATAATGCCGTTGGCAATGCCGATTTTCCCTTGGCCGGCCAGTCCGCCAAAACCGAAAATTTCTCCTTCCCGGATTTTGACGTTCATTCCCCTGACCCGTTCACCAGGCATATCAACGTAATAATCAATAAATTCGAGCGCGATCCTTTCATCTGAAAGTTCTCGTTCGCCCAGCAGGTCATCCTCAACCAGTTTTTCAACCTTACGTCCGATCATGAGTTCAGCGATATTTGCCAGAGAAGTCTCTTTTACGTCCTTTCTGGCCACGAATTCACCATCGCGCAAAATTGTCATGCTGTCGGCGACCGCCATTACCTCGGTGAGGCGATGGGTGATAAAAATTATGGCAATGCCTTTTTCGGCGATAAGGCGCATGATTTCAAGTAATCGGTCTGCTTCGCTCTCCGTTAAAACCGCCGTCGGTTCATCAAACACGAGCAGTTTGATTCCGGTCTTGTCAATTTCGCGGGCAATTTCGACAAATTGCTTATAGCCAATCGGCATTCCCGCGACCTTGGTATATTCTTCAATATTCATCATGCCGATGCTGTTCAAGGCTTTACGGGAATCCCTGGACATTTGATCCCAGTTTAATCTTTCAAGCAGGTTTCCAAAAACTCTGCTGAGCGCAGTTTTATCGCCGATTTCCCTGCCTAACTTGATATTTTCGGTGACGGTAAACTCGGGTATCAGCATAAATTCCTGGTGGACCATTCCGATGCCATAGTCCATGGCCGCATGAGGGCTATCAACAGTGGCTGGTTCTCCGGCCAGGTAGACCTGCCCCTCGAAACCACCAGTAGCGTAAATTACGGGCATGCCAAAAAGGATATTCATCAAGGTAGATTTGCCGGCGCCGTTTTCGCCGACTAAGGCGTGAATCTCTCCTGGTTTTACATTAAGGGTGACGTTTTTTAGGACCCGATTGCCGTAATATTCTTTAGAAATATTACTCATTGACAACAAATATTGCTCGTCCAATACAGAGCCTCCTTCTTCTCTATTCAAAAGAAGCGCCGGCTTGCGCATGGCAAGCCGGCGCTTTGTGGAGTTTAGTCGTTAGTCAAAAACATTTTACTTTGAAAAATCATAGAACGGAGCCAGTAACATGAGGAAGTTGGGCAGATCAGCGCCATCCTCGTTGTAGGATGTTACTGTCAGGTCGCCCAGTCCACGTGCTGCAGAGGCCTCGTTCAGGGTGTCGATAAAGGCTTGTATGTCGCGGGGATCGCTGATTTCACCTTCGGCGAATTTGATCGCGTAGCGGACGCCGGCGTCAATCATCAGCATGTTGATCGGCACGCCCCAGGTGGACATGCGACTTTCCTGGCCTTTTTCCTTCAGTTTGATGGCAATCTGGTCGAGCATGTACTGCACATCGCCCTCATGACCCTTGACATCGATATTTAATCCAGCCGGGTAGCCATGATAGGGGCTTGGGCAGCATTGCTGCGGATAGATAGCGCCATTTTCCCAAATGGTTCGAATGAGTGGTTCCTGCATAGAACAGTTTGTGGAGAAGAAAGCTGTGTCTTTGCCGTAGGTTGCGATCTGTCGTGGAACATCTTCGGTAATGAACTGCTGTGCGCCTGAAACACCGGCGTCTCCGGTGGGATCGGGAGCATTGACTTCCACCAGCTCGATGCCAAGTTCTTCGCAGGTTTCCTTCATGATCTCAAGCCGTCGGGCAATGGTCGCATAGGACAAGTGCCTGGGGAAAGAGTAGTGGATAAAGGTAGTAGCACCCATCTGGGCGGCCAGCTCAGGAATGGTCCGACCCATAGAGATCTCATCCACCTGCATGACGATGTCAGCTTTTTCTGCAATGATTGGGGGATCTTCGGCGGGCACACCGGCTACGAACAGCATGTCGGGGCGGGTTTCGCGAACCTTCTCGATTGCTGCCGCAGCGCCGGGAATGGCCTGCACAAAGACGATCGCCTTCACTTCAGGATCAGACGCCATTTGAACTACTTGTGAAATGGTCGTTTCGGTCTCGGAGGAGAAGTTGTCAGGATAAGTGGCGTGAACAATTGTATCGCCGAATTTGGCGATTTGGTTCATGGCTTCCTGATACTCTTCTTCACCTTGGGATACAGTCCCGGTCATGATACCAATTTTGTAGGGCTCTGTTTCCTTTACATCGGCGGTGGCTGTGTTCTGTGAAAAATCATAGAACGGAGCCAGTAACATGAGGAAGTTGGGCAGATCAGCGCCATCCTCGTTGTAGGATGTTACTGTCAGGTCGCCCAGTCCACGTGCTGCAGAGGCCTCGTTCAGGGTGTCGATAAAGGCTTGTATGTCGCGGGGATCGCTGATTTCACCTTCGGCGAATTTGATCGCGTAGCGGACGCCGGCGTCAATCATCAGCATGTTGATCGGCACGCCCCAGGTGGACATGCGACTTTCCTGGCCTTTTTCCTTCAGTTTGATGGCAATCTGGTCGAGCATGTACTGCACATCGCCCTCATGACCCTTGACATCGATATTTAATCCAGCCGGGTAGCCATGATAGGGGCTTGGGCAGCATTGCTGCGGATAGATAGCGCCATTTTCCCAAATGGTTCGAATGAGTGGTTCCTGCATAGAACAGTTTGTGGAGAAGAAAGCTGTGTCTTTGCCGTAGGTTGCGATCTGTCGTGGAACATCTTCGGTAATGAACTGCTGTGCGCCTGAAACACCGGCGTCTCCGGTGGGATCGGGAGCATTGACTTCCACCAGCTCGATGCCAAGTTCTTCGCAGGTTTCCTTCATGATCTCAAGCCGTCGGGCAATGGTCGCATAGGACAAGTGCCTGGGGAAAGAGTAGTGGATAAAGGTAGTAGCACCCATCTGGGCGGCCAGCTCAGGAATGGTCCGACCCATAGAGATCTCATCCACCTGCATGACGATGTCAGCTTTTTCTGCAATGATTGGGGGATCTTCGGCGGGCACACCGGCTACGAACAGCATGTCGGGGCGGGTTTCGCGAACCTTCTCGATTGCTGCCGCAGCGCCGGGAATGGCCTGCACAAAGACGATCGCCTTCACTTCAGGATCAGACGCCATTTGAACTACTTGTGAAATGGTCGTTTCGGTCTCGGAGGAGAAGTTGTCAGGATAAGTGGCGTGAACAATTGTATCGCCGAATTTGGCGATTTGGTTCATGGCTTCCTGATACTCTTCTTCACCTTGGGATACAGTCCCGGTCATGATACCAATTTTGTATGGTTTCTCTTCGGGCTGGACTTCTACAGGCATTTCCTCATCAGTTGGTTGTTCTGTTACTTCGGGTGCTGCTGTGCGGCAAGCTACCGAAGAGAAAATCAACACAAAACTGATAATCAACAATACCAGTTGTACGGAAAATTTCCTTCTTTTCATTTATGACTCCTTTTGAGTTTTTAAGGGTATGGCGAAAATCTTGTTTTGGAATTTATTTCGACTGGTTCTCCACTTAACCGGTCTGATACGCTCCAAGTCAATGGATGTGCAGGCAAGCCTGAGTGCCTGCTTTTAAAAATGTTATCATCTGCTTAAAGGGCTGTCAAGACAAGAATGCGAAATACCAATTTCTTAAATGTTTGCTGAAATGAAAAACATCCTCTTTGAGGATGTTTTTGTGGGTGGTATAGGACTCGAACCTACGACCTTTGCGATGTCAACGCAACGCTCTAACCAACTGAGCTAACCGCCCAAGGAACTTGGATTATAACTGACGCATCAGAAAATCGCAAGCAATTTAAAGAATTTTATGAGGATATTTACACTTTAATGGATGCGAAGCTATTGAGGCCACGAGAGTAATAGTTCGCATACCCTTTTCACATCGTCTAAAGGAAGCTGAGGATAAATAGGCAAACTTAAAATGCGGGGGACCAGTTCTTCAGTGACAGGAAGGTGCTCCGACCCTTTTAGCCGATTGAGATAAGCAGGCTGTTGATGGATGGCCAATGGATAATGCACATTGCAACCAACACCATTCTCACGTAAAAAAGTAAACAAACCTTCCCGATTGTCGGTCTGAATAACATACAGATGCCAGGTGTGGACTGCGTTTTCTACTATCGTTGGCAATAGGTAGCTTGAACCTCGTAAGTTCTGATTGTAAAAATCTGCTATTTCCCTTCTTCTTCTATTGTCATTTAGCAGGTAGGGTAGTTTGATGTTCAGGATTGCCGCCTGAATTTCATCCATGCGGGTATTGAGCCCTTGAATCTCGCTGATATAACGTTTACGCCATCCATATTGACGTAAGAGGAGCAACTTGTCTGCCAATGCTGATTGATTTGTGAGGACGGCACCTCCATCTCCCATAGCTCCTAGATTTTTTGTGGGATAAAAACTGAAACAAGATAAATCCCCGAAAGTCCCAACCATCTGACCATTTATGCTGGTTCCATGTGCCTGTGCGCAGTCTTCAATCACATACAATCCGTGCTCTTTTGCAAACATCATTATTGAGGGCATGTTAGCTGGATGACCATAAAGATGCACTGGTAAAATGGCTTTGGTTTTTTCACTTATGGCCGTCTCGAGCAAATCGGGATTCAGGCAATAACTTTTCGGGTCCACATCAACCAGAACAGGTGTAGCACCACAAAGCTCAATGGCTGCCACTGTTGCCACTGCAGTATGCGAAACGGTGATAACTTCGTCCCCGTCTCCGATGCCCAATGCTTTGAGAGCGATTATGATGGCATCAGTGCCGTTGTTTACTGTGACACAAAGGTTAAGCCCTATAAAACTGGCAAAGGCATTTTCGAAGGCCCTCACTTCCTCACCAAGAATATAGTTCCCGCTATCCAGGAAACGATTGATGGCGCTTTGGATTTGTTCGCTATGCTCTTCGAAAGCTGCTTTTGGATTAGCGAGTGGTATTTGGTGGTCAGACATAATATACCTACCAGTACCTGGCTTGGTTTTCCCGATAAAAATCAAGAGTTTTTTGCAACCCCTCTTCAAAAGATACCTTGGGAAACCAACCTAATTCATGGGAAATCTTGCTGAAATCACCTTGATAATCTCCAATATCTATCCTTAACCTGTCGTTTGGAAATGGAACATACTTGAGAGTTCCCCCTGGTACAAGCTTTAGAAAAATCCGGGCAGTTTCTGTGAGGGAAAACACTTCATTGGAGCCGAGATTAAGGACTTCGCCGCAGCACATATCTGTATTGGCTGCCAGAAGCATAGCGGTGACAACGTCATCGATGTAGTTGTAGTCACGCAGTTGAGACCCATCGCCAAAAATCTGGATAGGTTGGCCCTCCAGGGAACGACGAATCCAAATTCCCAGAAAGGTTTGCCTTGCATCGACGACACGCATACGTGGACCGTAGGTGTTGGTCAGTCTCAATATGACTGAACGAATGCCATAGATATTATTATAAAGACGGTGGTAGTGTTCGCCAGCAAGTTTGTGGACACCGTTCAAATCGACCGGGAAAAGGGGATGATTCTCTTTGACCGGGATTTGTAAGGGTCGGCCATATACCTGTCGCGTGCTGGCAAAAACAACTCTGATATCAGGATTGTGATGCCTGCAAGCCTCCAGAATTTGCAATTGTGCCTGGGCATTAATGGCCAGATCTGTTTCCGGATTTTCCATCGAGTCAACGTGACTGGTTTGGCCTGCTAAATTAAACAGGTAATGTTGACCTGAGATCAGGTACTTCATAGCATAAGGATCGCGAACATCAGAAATATTGATGCGCACATTATCTTTGACAGGTTCAACATTCCAAAGATTGCCACCATAAGTAGGAATCAGACTATCGACCAGGGTGACATCCGCTCCCAATTCGACCAATTTGATGGCAAGATTAGAACCGATAAATCCCAGCCCACCGGTGATCAACACCTTTTTTCCTGCAAAATGTTCAAATCCCATCTTTTATCGTATCCTTCTCTCAAAAATCTCAGTGGAATCAATTGGCTCCGAAGAGCGGGGTTCCTGATTTTTTGCAAGATGTTCTTTTTTCACGACCAATTTCCACCAAAGCGTAGAAAGGTGATTAAATGTCCGCCATAAGTGTTTCCAGTTGAAGAATTGTGAACGTCCATAAGCCCGATAGTAATGGTTCACTGGCACCTCGGCGAAACGGAATCCGGCATCCTGGAATTTTTTTACCATTTCGAGACAAATCGTTCCAGTATGGCTTTCCAGCGGGACCTGGTCAAAAATCTCGCGACGAATTAATCGAAAATCGCAATCTACATCGCGCAATTTGAACCCAAAGGCAATTTTTACGATGTGATGATACACGCGACCGATGACCACTCTGATCCATGGATCGTGTCTTGAGATCTTGTAACCATTGACCACATCAATATCGTCAGTAAGCGCATTGGTAAGATTGATCAGCTCCATTGGATTGTATTGTCCGTCGCCATCAGTATAAAAGATCCAATCCTTGCTGGCTTTGGAGAAGCCGGTCCGAAGCGCGCAACCGTAACCACGATTTTGTGGGTGATGAATAACTGTTAACTCCGGGCAACGCAAAGCGAGTTCGTCGAGAACTTCTCTGGTGTTGTCGCTGCTGCCATCGTTGGTCACGATCACTTCGTAATCGTCGGTTACTTGCCTTAACGCTAAGATAGCAGTGAGTACCATGGTCGGGATAGTCCCGGCATCATTATAAGCAGGGAATACTGCGCTAATGCTTGAAATTTTATGCTT
>CAZHXQ010000063.1:0-11356 GCA_964536465.1 uncultured Anaerolineaceae bacterium | reverse complement strand
GCGCGCGCTCGAACCAGGAGATGCAAACTTATCTTCGGCAGAAAGGCTTTGACACAGGTCTGATCGATCGCGTCATTGCCCGGCTGATTGAAGAAAGGCTGATCGACGATCTCGACTTCGCCCAGGCTTGGCTCGATAACCGCGAAAGGTTTCGCCCCCGCAGTCAGAGCCTCATGAGACTCGAGCTTCGCCAGAAAGGCGTGGCTGAACCGGAGATTGAGCAAGCCATGCAAACCGCCGCTCTGGATGATTTCGCGCTGGCTATGAAAGCCGGCAAAAAATTGAGCCGCCGTTATCAGCTTCTCGACAAGCCGGAATATGACCGCAAACTGGCCGCCGCTCTTCAAAGGCGCGGGTTCTCATATGCGGTCGTGCGGGAGTGTCTTCCATTGCTTTGGAAAGAAAAGTCAGAACCATAGGGTCTGGATAGATTAATAAAATGGAGCAACTGACAAAATGAAAAACATAGTACAACAAAGTCCACAAGGAATAGATTTAATGTCGATTGTCTGGATAGGCCTGGCTTTGCTGGCTGGCGCCCTCATCGGTTACCTGGTTTTTTCAAAGATCCGAAAAAACAAGGATGAAAGACTAAAGCAAACCAGCACTGACATCATCGCCGAGGCGCGCGAAAAAGGGCAGCAGACCATGCTCGACGCCAAAGACCAGGCACTCAAAATTATTCGGGATGCCGAAGGGGAAATCAAAAACCGCCGGAGCGAACTGACAAAAGAAGAAGACCGCCTGTCCAAACGACGCGAGGAGTTGGACAGCCGCTTTGATCAAATGCAGCTGCGAGAGAGCAATCTCAACAAACGCCAAAGCCGCATAGACAAGCGCACCAACGAAATTGATGCCCTCTATGAAGAACGCGCTGCTGAATTGCAACGGGTTAGTGAACTGACCGTTGAAGAAGCCCGCTCGATTCTGTTAGAAGAGGTCGAAAAAGAATCACACGCCGACATGGCCCGCATTATCCGTCAAATTGAGACTGAGGCGCGTGAAACAGGTATGGAAAAAGCCCGCGAATTGATCGCCGATGCCATCCAGCGCGTGGCATCAGACAAGGTCGCTGAGGTGACCACCTCGGTGGTGACCCTGCCAAACGATGAGATGAAAGGTCGCATCGTCGGTCGCAACGGTCGCAACATCCGCGCGTTCGAACAGGCCACCGGCGTTGATGTTATCGTCGATGACACCCCCGAAGCCGTTACTGTTTCGTGCTTCGATTCCGTCCGGCGCGAGATCGCCCGTCGTACGCTCACCCGCCTGGTCAACGATGGCCGCATCCACCCCGCCTATATTGAGAAAATTCTCGAAGAAGAACGCAAAGAAATGGACGAGGATATTTTCAAAGCCGGTAAAGACGCCGTCTATGAAGCCGGCGTGCACGGTCTGCACCCGGAAATCGTCAAGAAACTCGGGCGTCTCAAATACCGCACATCCTACGGGCAAAACCAATTGGCCCATTCAGTGGAAACCTCGAAAATCGCCAGCATCCTGGCGGCTGAACTCGGCGCTGATGTCGAAGTGGCCCGGGCAGCCGCGCTGCTGCACGACCTCGGCAAAGCCATGGACCACAACTCTGAAGGTACCCACGCGCTTTTAGGCGCTGAATTCGCCCGCAGGCACGGCGTCAACGCTAAGGTTGTCAACGCGATCGCCTCTCATCACCATGAAACGGAGCAGGAAACCATCGAGGCAATCCTGGTTGAAGCCGCCGATGCCATTTCTGGTGCCCGCCCTGGCGCCCGACGGGAAGACCTTGAGCAATATATCAAGCGGCTCAAGGCCCTGGAAACAATCGCCAACAATCACGAGGGCGTCGAGCAGAGCTATGCCATCCAGGCTGGTCGCGAGGTGCGCATCATCGTCAAGCCCGAAGATATCGACGACTATCAGGCGCACGTGCTGGCCAAAGATATTGCCAATGAGATCGAGCAGACCATGCAGTATCCTGGCCAAATCCAGGTGACTGTTATCCGCGAGACCCGTTCGGTCAGCTACGCGAAATAAATTTTGCACCCGAAATTCAGGCCGGTTTCAGATTTTGAAACCGGCTTTTTATTTAATAACGGTATTTCTCACCCTGAACAGTGAACTAATCCGGTCAAGATTGGAAAAGAAAAAACAGACCACGCCAACGCAGCCTGTTGTACACGCCTTCGCAGCGCTCTCAGGCCTGTTCTATAATTCTCACTGTGGTCGGCCTTAAAAGCCGTTCAGCCGACAGCAGCCCGCCCTAGGCTGGCTGGTCAAGGCGAGAGGGACCACGGTTTATTATCAACTTGCTCACTGAAAATCTGGAGAATCCCATGGCGATTTATAACAACCTGGGGGAATTGGTTGGGCACACTCCTCTGGTACGTGTCAACCATCTCAACCCACACAAGGATGTGGACCTTCTGGCGAAGCTGGAATTCTACAACCCTACCCACAGTGTCAAAGACCGTATCGCGGTGGGCATGGTAGCCGACGCCGAAGCCAGCGGCAGGCTCACACCCGACAGCATCCTGGTGGAAGCAACCAGCGGTAACACAGGCATCGGGCTGGCCAATGTTGCCGCTGAGAAAGGCTATCGGTGCGTGATTGTCATGCCAAATTCGGTCAGCCTTGAGAGAAAGCTGCTCCTGCGTTTCATGGGTGCCGAATTGATCCAGACCCCGGCTGATGGCGGCATGGCTGCCGCCATGGAGCGAGCCAGCCAACTGCAGCAGCAAGACAGCCGCTTCTGGCTGGCAGACCAATTCAATAACCCCGCTAACCCGGCTATACACCGACAGACCACCGGTCCAGAAATCTGGCATGATACCTCCGGCAGGGTCGACATCCTGGTGGCAGGCGTTGGAACCGGCGGGACCATAACCGGCGCCGGCGAAGCGCTAAGACAAAAGAACCCTTCGCTCGAGATCGTGGCGGTTGAGCCAAGCGATTCACCAGTCCTTTCCGGAGGCAAGCCAGGCCCCCATCAGCTGCAAGGCATCGGAGCTGGCTTTATCCCCTCCGTATTAAACCAAACGCTTTTAAACGAAGTTGTGCAGGTCAGCAAGGAAGATGCTTTTCAGACGGCCCGGCAATTGGCAGCTTCAGAGGGTATCCCCGGCGGCATTTCTTCCGGCGCGGCAGTCTGGGCGGCACTGCAGCTGGCTGATCGACGCCAGAATAAGGGCAAGCGCATTGTCGTGATTGTGCCCAGTTTTGCTGAACGTTACCTTTCTACCGCTCTATTTGCCAATTTACGGGAGGAACTAAATGGATGAAGTTGAAAGAAGCCCCTCAAAGTGCCCGCCCGACCTTGGCAACGAAACCCTCGAGAATCCTGGTTTCTTTGGAACAATCATCGAAGACATCCGCTGCGCGCTCGAACGTGACCCGGCAGCCACCAGCAAGTTCAGCATCTTCAGTACTTACTCCGGTCTGCATGCAATTTGGGCGCATCACGTTCAGCATTGGCTCTGGAAGAAAGGGCTCAAAGGTCTGGCCCGATTCCTTGCCCAGGTCACTCGATTTTTAACCGGTGTCGAGATCCATCCTGGCGCGGTGATCGGCCGCAGGGTCTTTATCGATCACGGCATGGGCATCGTCATTGGCGAGACAGCCATCGTAGGCGATGACGTCACCATTTACCACGGCGTTACCTTGGGAGGCACCAGCCTCCAAAAAGTTAAACGCCACCCCACCCTGGAATCCTGCGTGGTGGTGGGAGCAGGCGCAAAGATTTTGGGGGACATCACCATAGGCGCGCACAGCCGCATCGGCGCCAACTCGGTGGTTGTCAAGGATGTGCCTCCCCAATCGGTAGTGGTGGGCGTGCCGGGGCAGATTATCCGCCGCAGGCAGCAGGTGGTCGGTCGGGTCGCCGACCTGGACCATACCAGCCTGCCCGACGCTCTCACCAGCAATCTGAAGGAAATTTTGGAGCGTCTGGCTGCAATTGAAGAGCAGCTCCAGCTGCAAGACACGCATTCTGCCAGGTTACACCTGCATGAGGATGATTACTGGGAATTTGACGAAGGTATTGATTATTCGATCTAATTGAGGCTCTCAGCCACGCACAAACGGATTAAAACGCTTCTCATGCTCGACCGTGGTTGCGTCCATATGCCCAGGCAATAGAACCGTCTCCTCTGGCAAAGTGTAGATTTGCTCGCGGATGTTTTTCAGCAATAATTGATGATTGCTTCCCGCAAAGTCAGTCCGCCCGATGCTTTCCTTAAAGATCGCGTCCCCCACAAAGGCAATCTTCAAAGCCGGGCAGTAAAATATCACCGATCCCGGGTTGTGCCCAGATACATCGCGAACTTCCACGACCTTCTCATCACTTTCCGGGTCGATCCCCAACCACATTCCCTGCGCCAGCGGGGTATCAACCTGGGGAATTTCTTCCACTCTGACGCCATAGATTTCATCTGGTGGGTTTTCTTTCGCCCATGCAAAGCTGACCGGATGCATGGCAATGGGGATGGGCGGGTCAAATGCCTCACTCAGCGTCTTCACCCCGGCTATGTGGTCAAAATGTCCATGGCTGACCCAAATCTGACGCAGTTTCCAGCCATTTTTTTTAATGAAATCCAGCTGGGTCTTTGGCAGAAAGCCTGGGTCGATCACCACGCAGTCTTTGGTGTCCTTGTCAATTAAAAAGTAGATATTGTTTCCAAGCGGGCCAAGGGTCAGGGTTTGGTAGGTCAATCTCATATCAACCCTGCAAACATTTCCATCAGCGTCAGATAGCGCTCGATAGTAACCACTTCTCTTGGCAGTGTCGTCAGGCAGTAACAGCCGTCCTCCTGAACGACGACATCATCCTCAATGCGAATGCCCGCCAAACCAGGAAGGTAAATGCCCGGCTCAACTGTGAATGACATTCCCTCTTTTAGAACCAATTCATTGCCGCCAAAGATGTAAGGCGCTTCATGAGCTTCCATCCCCAATCCATGACCGGTTCGGTGAGCAAAATATTGACCAAAACCACTCTCTTCGATCTCCTGCCGGGCAATCGCGTCGACCTCACCCGCCTTCATGCCCGCCCGCACTCTTGAGACAGCATAGTGGTTGGCCCGATGGACGGCTTGAGCGATTTCTTCAACGCGTTCTTCAACCTTTCCGCAGAAAAAGCAGCGGGTGATATCCGAGAAGTAGCCTTCAAAGTTTGCACCCCAATCCAGTAGAAGCACATCACCATCCTGCAGCCGGCGCTCACTGGGCGATGCATGAGGGTTGGCTGTATTTGGACCCGTGGAAACGATTGGCGCGAAAGGCAATTCCTGCTCAGAACCATGCCGATAAAGCTGCACCAGCAATTCCGCGGCAATCTGCTTTTCCGTTTGACCAACCCGAACGGTTTTGAGAGTTGCCAATAGCGCTGCCTCGGCGATTTCGGCAGCCTTACGCATACGCGCAATTTCCTGCTTGTCCTTCACCAGGCGCAATTCGGCGAAGACCGCGCTGCCGTCGATAAAACTTGCCTCTGGCAACGCTCTGGACAGTATCTCGAGTTCAAGGAAACGCAGGCTGGTAGGCTCTACCCCTACCCGCAGCTGCTTGTCCTTGGCAAAACTCAATGCCTTCTGATACACATCCAACCAGGTCGAAGGATCGTCTCCGAAGGTCCAGACTTCCAGGTCGTCTTTGAGTTCTTCTACTTTAGCTATTTCCAACTCAGGCAAGACGATAAGCGGTTTCCCCTCTCTTCTAACAAACAGGATAACGGGCCGCTCCATCATATGAAAACCCAAACCCGTCAACCAGCGCAGGCTGGCACTGGGGTTCATAACTACCCCGTCCAACTCAAATCGCGCTATTGCCTCGCGCAGTTTTTTGATTCTGCTATTCATATGAACTCCTAAGTCTTGCGATGGAGGACGGCTTCACGAACTATCGCGAAAAGCACGACAAAAACCAGCAGTCCTCCGGCGACCAAAATGCCATTGACGTTAGCCAGAGGTACTGGGACTTCCACAGGCATGTCCGTCTCGATGGGGGACGGGGTTGCGCCTTGCGCATACAGATAGGTGGCAGTGTGTGTCAGCGCGATCGCCGTGGTCGTTTTGGTTCGGTCTTGGGCCATCACAAAGACCACCAGCGCGCTGACCATCACAGCAAGCACCACGATGCTCCATATGGTACCATTCAGTCGTTTTTTCTTTTGCTCCTGCCGGCTTTCGGGTTCCTGGCTCATTTAATGCTCTCGATAGTGATTTTAGCCGTCTCGACCGGGTCTGCAGCATCCCTCAAGATGAGTAGGGCGGCATTGCGCAGCGCCGGTCCCAGCCGATTGAGAACTTCTTCTGGTGGGTACAAGCGCGCCGCCTGGGCCATTTGCTCCAGTGCAGGTTTCAATTCTGTCTCTGTCCAGCCCTGCAGTGCCGAAGGCCGTGCAGGCAGCCGTCCTAAAGCCTCACTCCAACTTGCCATGAAATCCGTGTTGCTCAATTCTTCCAGCAGGTCCAGCGCAAGTTCTTGCCTTTTTGAACTGGGATTGGCCAAAGCCCAGGCCATCCCTGTAGCCAGGGTGATTTCAGGGGAGGTTAAGGCTGCTTTGGGTTGGTCTACGGTTTCTCCCTGGTGGTTCAGCACGCTGCCCACCGGAACAACCGCCGTGTCAACACTGCGGTTTAGAAATGCGTTCCATGCCTGGTCTTCAGTCTGAAACCCGATCGAAAGATTACTGATGTGGAGGGTGCGCTGTCCTTCCTTTAAAACGGTCAAGGCGTCAACCAGGGCGTCCTCTTCCAAAATGGCTCTCCCCTGGGCATCCAATACTTCGCCGCCGGCTGTCAGATAAAGCAGAAGCAGAAACTTCGCCTGCGAATCATCGGCGGCGAAACCAAAGTAGCCGTAATTGTCCTGAATATCCATCCAGTTATCAGAGGGTTTCAACAGGGAAGCCTGGTTATAAACCAGGCTGAGCGGATTGCTCAGCAGTGGGATAGCCGTGATCTGGCCATTGTCTCGGCTCAACTCCCGCCCAAATGGATACCAATCGGTATCACTCATCATTTCTTCCAGACGCGGGTGGGGAAAAATCAACTCCCTATCTATGGCAAGGTGAAGGTCCGTAGCGGAAAGAACGATCAGATCAGGCAAGGTGGGAGGCGCTGCCAGACTGGCTGCCGTTAATGCGTCGGTCAGACTGCCGGTGCCGGTTCGGGACTTTATGCGCACAGTGATCGAGATGTTATTCTGCTGGGCGAAGTTATCCAACTTCTCTTGCAAAAGATGACCCGCCAGGCTTTCATCGTTGGGGTTGAGCTCCGGCGGAAGCCAGATGATCAGCGTGTCTGGGTCACCTATGGCGGTCGGAGTCAGCTCGAGTTCATCAGAACCCGGTGTATTTGTGGTGTCACTCTCCACAGCTGTGGCTGTTTTTTTAACCGGCACACTTGTCTTTTGCCAGGGCAACTCGAACTCAACCGGCAAACCCTGGCAGGCTGATGTCACCAACAGGATCAAGAGGATGCCGACCAGCCAGCCGCGAGTCAGGACGTTTCGCATCTGCCCACGTTTCTTTGTTTTCATAGAATTAATTGTAAAGCATCTCTATAAGATCGCTTTTCGCTTATAGTTCAATTTCTTTGGTCAGCATTCCCGTCAGCAAGCTGACACATTGCTGCAGGTCATCCCAATCTACCATCTCGGAAGGCGAATGGATATAGCGGCAGGGAATGGACAGACATCCCGCCGGCACGCCAGCACGTGTGCGCTGAATCGCCGCGCCATCTGTGCCCCCGGCTTCCAGAACTTCCATCTGATAGGGCAAACCTTGCGCTTTAGCTTCCTCGACCATCCACCTCACCACGCGTGGGTCAGCGATGAAGGAAGAATCACGTACCTTAATCGCCGGACCCTTGCCTAACGAAACGTCCATCTTGACACCTTTGGGGGTGTCACCCGTGCGGGTCACATCCACAGCGATACCGACATCAGGGTCAACCCCATATGCCGCGGTAATCGCGCCGCGCAGACCGACTTCTTCCTGAACGCTGAAAACAAAATAAACTTCGTTTACAGTTTCTTTGAGGGTTTTCAACGCCTCGATCGCCACAGCCACAGCCGCGCGGTCATCCATCGATTTTGCCACCAGGCGCTTGCCCAGGTTCATAAATGGTCTCTCAAACCCGGCAACATCACCAACGTCAACGGGGCTGTCCGCTTTAGAGGTCGCGCCGGTATCGATAAAAAGCTTGGTTAGGCTGGGTTGCTCGTCTTTTTCCAATCGTTCCATGCCGATGACGCCAGGAGTACCGTTGATAAACAAGACCCTGCCGCCCACACAGGTCAACGGGCTGACCCCGCCAATCGCGATGAAGCGGGCGAAGCCATTGTCATCCACGTGGGTGACCATCAAGCCGATCTCATCCACATGTGCCGAGACCATCACGCGCTTTCCGCCTTCAGCTTTTTTGCCTTTTCTGACAATCAGGTTACCAAGCGCGTCCGTATAAACCTCATCAGCGTAATCGCGGATCTCATCTTCAATCTTTGAGCGGATCAAATGCTCGGCACCGGAGGGACCAGGGGTTTCAACCAGCATCTCCAGAACGTTTAATAAGTCATTATTTTTCTCTATTATCATTTTCTCTCCTGCGGGTTTAGGATGTTTTTATCAAGCCTTGAAAGTGCGGTGTGCATTAATTTCAACGTGTTCAACACATCATCAATTCGGACCATGCCTGCCGCCGAGTGCAGATATCGCTGTGGCACAGAGACCGAGACGCTCGGCACACCCGCCCTGCTGGTATGGATTGCGCCGGCATCGGTTCCCCCTCTGCCGGGCTGACGGTATTGCCAGGGGATCTTCGCGCTTTCGGCTGATTCAATCAGCCACTTCACCAGCCGGCGGTCACCAATCGTGGCGCCGTCCATCAGGTAAATTGCCGGGCCACCGTCCAATTTGGTGTTGTGCCGCGTGTTTTCTTCTCCGTCGAAATCAGGAAGGTCGTTTGCCGGGGTGGAATCCATGGCGATACCGATATCAGGGTCAAGCTGATAAGCTGCTACCTTAGCGCCTCGCAGCCCCAACTCCTCCTGAACCGTGAAGGCTGCCAGCAGGTCGATATTTTCGGGAGCGTTCTTAAGCAGTTGGATCAGATTGAAAACTCCCAGGCGATCATCCAGCGCTTTGCCACGCAGGCTCGGGCCCAAAACCGCCAGGCTGGTAGCAAACGTGGCCCGGTCTCCAATTTCAACCAGGTTCGAGCCCTTCAAACCGACATCTATGCGCAAGGCGTCTACCTTGAGTTCGCGTTCTCGTTCTTCTTTGGTGGTCAAATGAATCGCTTTTGCCCCGATAACACCGGGGACGTGCTTCCGACCAATGATCACCGGTTTGCCGACCAGCTGGCGGGGGTCCACCCCGCCAACAACGACAAACTCGAACAGCCCATCGCCATCTTCCTTGGTCAGCATCATGCCAACTTCGTCCATGTGCGCCGCGAGCATCACTCTCACGCGCTCACTGCCAGTGCCCTCTCGTTTCACCAGCACATTGCCCATCGCGTCCGTGTGCATGTAGTCTTCGAACTCTTTTAGTTCTTCATAAACGATTTCGCGCACTTCTTGTTCGTCACCCGAAACGGCCAGGGCGTTGCTTAAACGTGTGAGCAGTTCCAGTTCTTTTTTACCCAGTTTGGGAGCATATTTCTTCGCGTTTTCAACTTTTTTCGCCATTTTTACTCCCATTTCACCGTATTCATAAAATCAAGCGGAAGGTCGCTGATGAACTCAGCCATCAGCCTGCCCGCCCGTTTAATGTCCCTGACGCTGACCACCTCGACCGGCGTGTGCATGTATCGCAAGGGAATGCCCAGCTCTACCACCGGAATACCTGCTTTCGCGATCTGCAGGTCATAGGCATCGGTGCCAGACCCACGCGGCGCAAAATCACGCGCGACCGGGATCTCATACTCTTCCGCGGTTGACTTCATAGCTTCGTAAAGCGCGGGATGATCACAGGACCCCCAGGTCAACGCTACAGTTTTGCCCATGTCAAAGCTGCCAACTCCCCCACCACCCGGACCGTTAGCAAAAGTCACATCGATAACGATGGCAAAATCTGGCGTGATATCAAAGGCGCTCCCCATCGCGCCTATTCCGCCCACTTCTTCCTGGGAGGTGGCAACCGCGATGACGTCCCACAAATGCTTGCGCCTGGAAAGTATATCCAGCGCAACCGTGGTCGCGGCAACGGAGGCGCGGTTATCCAGCGTGTGGCCGCTGATCGTCCCTCCGCTCAACTCACGCGGCTCAGTGGCAAAAGAGATCACGTCACCTACGCGCACCAGTTTTTCTACTTCTTTTGGTCGCAAACCGGTGTCAACAAGCAGGTACTTTTGGGGCAACGCGCCTTTACTGCCATCTTTAGGCAGCAGGAAGGCCGGCGGCATGACCACCATTGCCGGCAATTCAACCAGTTCGCCGCTGTTGCTTGCATGCACGTTCACCATCTGACCGGGCAAGATGCGTTGATCCACCCCGCCTACCTGGGTGATTCTCAGAAATCCGTTATCGATCGCTGTGACCATCAGCCCGATGGCATCCATGTGAGCGGCGATCATTACTTTGGGGCGCGGCTCTTGTGCCTCACCGTAGCGCATGGCATGCAGACTGCCATGGCTGCTCACCCAGGTGCGGTCGCTCAGTTCTTGCCACACAGGGGCGATGACATCACGAATCGGGGCTTCGTAGCCAGATAATCCAGCCACAGAAATCATCGATTTTACAAAAGGAAGGAGTTCAAAATTCATAAGCCTCTTTCATGGATTAAGGTTTGGGGTTGTTTGACCTTCTGGAGGGGTATCGCTTGGTTGGGGAATCGGTGTGTCTGTCGGTATTGGTGTGTCAGTTGGAAGGGGCGTCTCGGTAGGGGTAGCGCTTGGCTGAGATGTTTTTGTCGGGGGGAAGGTAGCCGTGGCTGTGGGGGTAATCGAGGCAGTACGCGTCAGGTAAGGTGTCAGCGTGATCGTGGCGGTAAGCGTTACGGTCGCAGTCCCAGTTGAGGTTGGTTTGGCAGGCTGAGGGCCACGGTCCAGTCTGAGCATGATAAAACCCAGCAGGTAGCAGGGGATCGTTATCAAAATTAACAAGGTTAACAGGTAGCGAATTCTTGTCTGCCTTGAAAGCTCTTCCAAACCATCCTCCTCGATCGTGAGATTGCCTGTCCTTACCAATGCCGCTTTGAGGTCCAATCGAACCTGAGTTAGCAAACAGCCTAACGGTTTTGGTTTTCAAACGCCATCAATTTATAATAATACCATTGCACAGAAATCTATAAACAGAATTGCGCTATAATAAGAGAGTAACTCATCCGAAACAGGAGGCTACTATGGCTAGTAAAGATAAAGCAGGAAAAGAAGAG
>CAZHXQ010000062.1:0-11398 GCA_964536465.1 uncultured Anaerolineaceae bacterium | reverse complement strand
CGCCGTCCCCACCGCCTACGGCACGCAAGCAGTCTAAAGAGGGGGTTAGAGGATGCCCGCCCTGGCTGCGCCGTCCCCCTCCAAGGAAGGGTTGGGCGCTTATATCCCCCGCGGCGGGTTTGGGTGCGATTGATTAAATAAAAGCTTCCGGCGGGAGGGGGGCCGGAAGCTGGGTTGGGTTTAGAATTTCAACTTTATCAGGGCTGCATGGCGCCAAAGAGGACCAGCCAGGCCAGGATGGACTTGGCGACCAGGCTAAGGACGATGTAGGTCCGTTCGCCATAGAGGTAGTCTTTCCATTTTCCAACGCCTTTGTATTGCAGGATCATATTGATGGGGAAGGTGTTGAAGGCGACAAAGTAGGTGCCGACGATGGCCCAGACGAACCAGGGCACCTGGTCGAAATTGGCATTGCCAAACATATAGAGCAGGATGGCGATCCAGGGCGCGATGCCGGCGATTGAGCCCCAGATAAAGGGACCCCAATTGACCTGACCTTTTTCACGGCCGGAGTTGAGCTGTTCCATGACGAGCCCAAAGAGGTTCATGGAGGCGTTGACAAAAAAGATGAGGATGAGGGAGGCGATGTCCTGGATGCCGAAGAGGGTGGCGATGAGCACGATCATGATGGATGAACTGAGGGCGTATTCAAACCAGCGGAAGCGGTTGATGCCTTGCTTCAGATCTTCGAAATATTTATCGCTGAAGAGGACAATGAGACCGTGGGCGAGGGCTGAGATGAGCAGGAAGGAGGCGACCATGACCCCAAAAGGCAGGGTGAAGAGTTCTTTGCTGGCGGCTTCGAGCGAGCGCGTTTCGGGGTTGAAGCGCAAATATAATTGGGTGATGGTGGGCTGAAATTCAGCGATGGTCTGGATGACGCTGGTGGCCAGGAAGAGCATGGCGATGCCTTGAATAAGATGGACGGCGCCCATGATGAGGTTGAAGCGTTTGAGTTTGGTAAGTGTGTTTTCCATAATTTCTCCAATAGGGCAAGCTGGCGCTTGCGGGTGTTTAGTGGTTTTATTTGGTTGTGGTTGGTTCGTTGAACCGGGTGCTTTGAACTTGAGGCCAGAAATCGTCCCTCTGCACGGGCCTGGGATGATGGGCGGATTGTAACCCTCAAAATACTGCTCTTCCACCCTGTGGGGCGGCTACCGCGATGACTGGACCTTTATGTTTGTGTTGTTAATTATACACATAATTGAGGAGTACAAGTGTTTAACCTGTACGAAAAGCGGATGAGCAGAAGCAGGGATTGGGAGCAGGGGCAGCAACGGCTCAACCCAGCCGGCGGCGGCTAGGGGCGGCAGGGCAAGCAAAAAGGTTAGACCCCCTGGAAGAAGGCCAGCACCTGGCGGGCGGTGTGGGATTGGAGGGAGGGGAGGACCAGCTGGGCGGCGCCGACGCGCTCTGGCGGGCCGAGACCAAGGGCCGGCATGCCGGCGGCGTGGGCGGCTTGAATGCCGGCTACGGCATCCTCGACCACCAGACAGTTGGCCGGGGGCAGGGCCAGGGCCTGGGCTGCCAGCAAAAACAGGTCGGGGTATGGTTTGGAGCGGGCGGGGGCGTTGCCATCGATGACGGCGTCAAATTTAGCGCTGATTTGGAGGTGCTCGAGCACGAGCCGGGCGTTTTTGCTGCTGGAAACAATGGCCTGCTTGAGACCAAGCTGTCTGATTTCGTTGATCATGGCCAGGGCGCCGGGCAGCAGGTCTGCGGGAGTCATTTGTTGCACCAGGCTGACATAATAGTCGTTTTTGCGGGCCATCATCTGGTGGGCTTGCTCGGTGCTGACCGGCCTGCCCTTGAGCAGCAGGGTTAGCGATTCGCGTCTGGAAACCCCGCGCAGGGCTTCGTTGTCCTGGCGGGTGAAGCTGATGCCTTGTTCTTCTGCCAGTTTTTTCCAGGCCTGGAAGTGGAGTTCGGAGGTATCGGTGAGAACGCCATCAAGATCGAACAAAAAGGCTTTTATGAGCACGATTTTTCCTCTTCAGCGCGAATGTCGACGACTTGCTCGTGACCGCGCCAGACAAATTTGAAGCGGAGCCGTTTCCAGTGGGCTGGCAGATGGGGCTGGAGCTGCCAGGAGCCGCCAGCAATATGCAGGCCGCCAAATCCGAAGACTACCGCCTGCCATAAGCCGCCGGCGGAGGCGCCGTGAATGCCGTCGGCGGCGTTGCCGCGCACGTCTTCGAGGTCTGCCCGCGCGGCGCGCATGAAGTTTTCGTAGGCGTCGGCCTGGCTGCCCAGGCGGGTGGCCATGATGGCCTGGATGGAGGGACCCAGCGATGAGCCAAAGCTGAGGTCGGTGCGCGGGGTGTAGTAGTCGTAATTGGCCTGGATGGTTGGCTGGTCGAACAAGTCGGGCAGCAGGTACATGAGCATGATGACATCGGGCTGCTTCAAGATTTGCGTCTGGTTGGCGCCCTCGATGCCCAAGATGGACTGGATGGACTCGGTGCGCGGGTCAAAATCGCTGGTGAGCATGTCGGTACGGTCGAAATAGCCGGCAAATTGTTCGATCAAGCCGCGGTCATTTTGCTGGGGGCAGAAGATCTGGCTGGCGATAGTATCCCAGTCGGTGAAGGTTTGATCGTTGATGGAGAGTTTGCTGAACAATTGGCGGGCGGTCTCTGGCGCGTGAACCTGCAGCCAAACGGCGATCTGTGCGGCTGTGCGCAGGTGCCAACGGGCGAGGTAGTTGGTGAAGGCGTTGTCGTCCACGTGATCGTGGTATTCATCCGGACCGATCACGTCACTGAGGTGATACTGCGACGTTTGGGGGTTCCATTCCAGGCGGGAGGCCCAGAATTTCGCTGTTTCGAGGATGACCTGCGCGCCGCGCTGTGCCATGAAGGCATCGTCGCCGGTGAGTTGCCAGTATTGGTGCATGGCGTAAGCGATGTCTGAGGAGATGTGGATCTCGATGTCGCCGGTCCAGATGCGAATCAGCTCTTTGCGGTTGGCGGGGTTGGGCACCCAGGTGGGGGTGACTTCGCGACCGTCGCCAGCACTCTCCCAGGGGAATTGGGCGCCCTCGAAGCCGCCCTGGCTCGCTTTTTCGCGGGCGCCGGGCAGGTTATGGAAGCGGTAGGAGAGCAGGTTTTTGGCGATTTGTGGACGGGTGAAGGTGAATAAGGGCAGCATGAAGATTTCTGTATCCCAGAAGGCGTGCCCGTGATAGCCGTAGCCGCTGAGGGTTTTGGCGCCGATGTTGACCCGCTCGTCGTGGCGGGGGGCGGCAATCAGCAGGTGGTAGATGCTGAAGCGAATGGCTAACTGCGCTTCGTCGTCACCTTCTATCAGGACGTCGCAGCGATCCCACTCTTTTTGCCAGGCTGTGGTGCTGGCCTGAAGCTGCGCTTTCCATGGGTCAGCTGTCAACTGCGCCAGGGTCTCGAGTGCTTCATTTTTCGGGTCAGGGCAATCGCGGTCTGTGTAGATGGCGCTATATTTTTCGTAACAGATCTGTTGGCCGGGTTGAGCCTGACAGGTGACGTTGATAGAAGGCATTTTCAGCACATCGGGCATGATGATTTCTGACTGACTGCCTCCATAAAAGACCACTTTTTGGGCCAGCGCCGCTTCGATCTTTGTGGCGGCAGTCTGCATGCGCAGCCAGATCGCAGGGCCCTCGAGTGCCTGCTCGAGGAATTGCCAGTGATGATAGCGCATGGTGTCGGTGCCGGCATCGAGCCGGCTGGTGATTTTGATCTCGCCGGAGTAGTTTTCGGGGGTGACCAGTAGGCGCTGGCAGGTGAGGTGTGGATGCGCCAGGCTGGCGAAGCGGAAAAATTCGAGTTTGCTGACCTGGCCGGCCGGGCTCTGCCAGCGGACAAGGCGCGTGAGCAAGCCGGTGCGCAGATCAAGCTGGCGGGTATAGTCAAGCAGTTGGCCTTGGGCCAGGCTGAAGCGCTCACCTGCCAGGGTGATGTCGAGTTGGGCCCAATCAGGGAAGTTGACCAATTGCGAAAAGACGATGGGGACATCGTCGAAAACTCCGTGAACAAAGGTTGAGCGCTGCTCATCGGGATAGTGCTCTTCAAAGGTAGCGCGCGTGCCCAAATATCCATTCCCCTGGGTGAGCGCCGTTTCAAAATGACGCAGGCGCCTGGGATCAAATGAGTTTTCGGTGATTTTCCACAGTTTGGTCATAGGTATCCTCAACAAATATCCTCAGTCATGCAGGGCGTGCTCAATCAGGTCGTCCAGATTGGCGGTGGCCAGCCCGACGACATGGTCGGCTGCGCCATAGTAGACATAAACCAGCCCATCTACGACTACATTCGCGCCTGAAAAGACCACAAATGGCACGTCGCCGCGCAGTTCCCAGATCTCGCGGGGTTCGAGCAGAAAGGCAGTGGGTCGGTTGATGACCACTGCCGGGTTTTCCAGGTCAAGCAGACAGGCGCCCAACCGGTAAACATGCGATTGGTCGTAGCCATGGTAGAGCAGCAGCCAGCCGTGGTCGGTTTGGATGGGCACACCTCCGCCGCCGACGCGTTTGGAATCCCAGAGATTTTCTGGTCTGGGGGCGAAGATGGGTTCCATCTCTTCCTCTGGCCAGGTTTTCAGGTCGTCTGAACGAGCCAGCCAGACCTGAGGTGGGCGGCGGTGTAGAGCCACAAACTTGCCGCCGAACTTGCGGGGGAAAAGCACGTGATCTTTGTTATCCTCGCCCACAGTCAGCGGGCCGATGCGTTCCCAGTCGCGCAGGTTGCTGCTTTGGGCGAACATAGGGGTGACGCTGCCGCCAAAGTGGGTGGCCGGGAAACCAGGCATGGGGCGGTTGCCATAAGCGGTGTAGGTCATATAAAACATTTCATCGATGAGCGTGACGCGGGGGTCTTCGATGCCTCTGGCTTCGTAGTCACCCTGGGGGGAAAAGACCGGTTCGGTCTCGCGGGTGAAGTGGACGCCATCGCTTGAGCGAGCATAGCCAATGCGGCTGACCCAATCCAAGCCCTGGGCACGGTAGAGCATGTGAAACTCGCTCTGGTGGTAAACCACCGCCGGGTTGAATACGTTATAGGTCTCCCAGGTTGAACTGGGGTCAGGCAAAAGGACAGGATTGGCCGCGTGTCTGATCAATTCCATTTTCATCTCCTTGTTCTCATCAGTGGTGGATGCCTGTGTCGGTTCTCCCGGCTCTAATCGAGGCGAGCTGGTCATTGACCGCGAAATTTCCTGCCAAAGCCAGAAATACGGCGCCATAGACGATGCCCAGCGCAAAAGACAGGGTAGCCAGGGTCAGAAAGATCAAAAGGGACATTCCCAGCAAAAAAGAGAAGCCGAGGTTTCGACCGATCATGAGCGCGCCGTTACGTAGAGCCTGAGCCACCTTCATTTGCTCCTGCTCAAACAAGAAGGGCAGCGCATAAAACTGAAGCATAAGCCAGCCCAACGCCACGGCAATGTAGAGCCCCTGCAGCCATGAGCCCAGGTTGGCGTTGGCAGCGTTGCTAACCAGGTAATAGTTGAGCGATAGCAGCAGCACGACAACCAGGTTGACAATCCCCCAGCGCCAACCCACCCCCCAGGAACGCTTGAAAGCCTGCCAAAAGTCATTATGGTCGCTCTCCTGACCGTGGACGATGCGGTTTACGTAGGAATGCAGCGCAATGGTTGCAGGAGGACCCGGAATAATCAGCAGGTTGGCGACAATCCAGAGCGAATTTACCACCAACATGGTCCACAGATCCCCCCAAATTTCTGCCAATGACCGGCGGTAGACCGAGAAAATTCTCCTGATCATCCAACGGTCCTGCTTAACCTTTGATACCCGCGTAGGCCACACCTTCAATGTAATACTTGCTGAAGATAAAAAACAAGAGCAAGACCGGGATGGCATTGAACATGGCACCCACCAGCGTCAGGTTCCACTGGGATTTATATTGCTGTTGGAAGATGCTCAAGGCGACATTCAGCACGTATTTATCGGGTGTGTTCAGGTAGAGCAAAGGCTGGAGAAATGAATTCCACATTGACTGGAACTGCAGGATCAAAACCGTAATGATTGCCGGTCGGGCGAGGGGTAAGATCACCGTTCTGAAAATCTGCATGTGGGTGGCGCCGTCAATAATGGCGGCTTCTTCCAGGTCAACGGGAATAGATTTGAAAAATTGGGTCAGCGTGAAGATACTCCCCGCGCTGACCAGACCAGGCAGGATCAATGACCAGAAGGTGTTGATCAGCTGGAGCTTGGTCATCAAAACATAAGCGGGGATGAGGGTGACCGCGCCCGGGATCATCATGGTTGCCAGCATAAAGTTGAACACCAGGTCTCTGCCGGCAAATTTCAGTCGCGCGAACGAATAGGCCGCCATGGAGCCGAAGATGGCCTGTGAAACTGCCACGGTGACTGACAAAAAAGCGGTGTTGAGAATCCAGCGGGGAAAGGTGCCGCCGTCGCCAATATCGGTGTTCCATACCCGCGCCCAGTTTTCCCAATGCCAGACCTCTGGGAAAAATTTGGGCGGATAGGAAAGAATCTCCTGGTCAGTTTTGACTGTACCCAGAAAAGCCATGATGAAAGGCAGCAGGGCAATCAGACCGACTACGATCAGGACCAAATATCTGAAAAAGGTCTGAACCGCTTTCTCGGCTACAGCCCGTTGGTGCGATTTGATTTTGTCGGATGCGATTTTCTCTTGAGTTGCCACTGTCATGTCAGACCTCCTAATACATCTCGGTGCCCTGGGTCAGGACACGACGCTGTAAGAGAGTGAGAACAAAAATGATGGCCGCCAGGATGAAGGCCAGGGCTGAAGCATAGCCCATGGTGATCGGTCCGTTGACACCCAGAGCCTCTGTGAAAATCAGATAAACCGGAGTAAGTGAGGTCTTGAGGGGCCCGCCCTGCGTGGCCAGGTAAACCTGGTCGAAAATCTGGAGGGTGCCAATCGTCCCTAAAACCACGATCATCATGGTAATCGGTCGTAAGAGTGGTTTAGTGATCTGTTTGAACATCTGACGCTTGCTGGCGCCTTCGATGCTGGCGGCTTCATAGAGCGCCGGGTTGATATCCTGCAGGGCTGCCAGATACATGATCATGAAGGTGGGGACTGTGGTGAAGATATTCTGAACCATGATGGCCATCCAGGCGATACTGGGTCCCCTGAAATACCATTGCGTCGAGGGGATTGTACCCCCAAAAGCTTCTACAACCAGCTGGATGAGACCCCTGGGGTCCCCCAGCCAGGCTATGGGCTTAAAAGCGATCCCAAACCAGCCCAGCAAAGACTGCAGGAAGAAATTCAGGTAGCCATTTTTCAGGTACAGCCAGATGAAGATCAAGGTGATCACCACCGATGAAGTGACACTGGGCGCGTAGAAGACTGTGCGGAAGAATTGTTTGAATTTAATCGGCGCATTCAGCAGCCGAGCCAGCTGCAGCGCCAAAAATGTTTGGGTGGGGACAACGATAATGGAGTACCAGAGCACGTTATAGAGTGCCTGCAGAAAATTCCGCTTGGTGGAATCAGTAAAACCGGCAAAGGCTTCCTTGTAGTTGTCCAGTCCGACCCAGACCGGTCGGCTAAAGATATCGTATTTGGTAAATGAGATGTAGAGAGCGAACAAAATCACGCCAACGGTAAATGTAAGCGTGACAAACAAATAAGGCGCAAGGAAAGCATAGCCGGTCAGGAACTGTTGACGGTTTCGTTTATGAGACCAAACTTTCTTAACCTCCTTCGCGATAAATAAACCTACCCCAATCGCAAAGATAGTCGCTACGATCATAAAAGGGATAGCGGTCGCCCTGACTTCTGCCAAATAAGTCTGCAGAGAAGCCATCACTCTTGCGCCACCCATGGTAGGGGCGTTTAGCAAGGCAATGATGAAGATAATCAGAACCACGGCAAAAAAGGCGATAATCGCGGGGGCTGTTCCTTGCTGAACGGAGCTTGCTTGTCTTTTTTCCATGACACTCCTCGTTTTTCTACTCAGGAACTGTTAGCGATACTCCTGTTCCTGGGTTTCACGCCTAATGGGTGAAACCCAGGTCTTGTGAGATAAAAGGTTAATCTCTACCTGTGGCAGAGAGGGAATGCTACTCGGTCAGAACCGTCTGAGCTTCGATTTGAGCCTGTGCGAAAGCTTCTTCTACGGTTTGGTCTCCCAGGAAGATTCTTTCGAGTGCCTGGGATACAGCATCATGTACCTTACCGGTGTTGGGTCCCCAGAAGGCAACCACGGAATCGGGCAGCAAACCGCCTTTGGCGATAGCCTTGTCATTTTCGTCGATGATCAGGTCGGCCTGTTCGGGATGGGTGCTGTAGGCAAAGCCCGTCTTCACAATTTCTCCCTGGTTTTCATAACCAGTCACGTAGAAGAGGAATGCCGCGGCAGCGCGCGGGTATTTGGTGGCAGCGTTCACACCGATACCGTTGACAAAGATCACGTCAGCTTTTGTGACAGGTCCGGCAGGGATTTCGACTGCTTTCCATTCCACATCGGGATAGGTGTTTTTCATGGTGTTGACCATCCAGCCGCCTTCGGTCGTCATTCCAACGGCTTTCAATCCGATGGCCTCACCGCACCAGCCAGTGCTGACATCAGCGGGGCGAACCAGGCTGCCTTCTTCGAACATATCGGCAACGAAAGTAGCCGCTGCGATTACCTCGGGGCTGTCAAGCTTGGCGGTTTTGAAGTCTGGGGTGGCAAAAGTGCCGCCATATGAAAGGGCAAATGGCAGGAAGCGAGCCCAGTCTGGACCCATGCAGAAGCCGCCGTAGTTGCCCTTGTCGGCGATAATATTGGCTGCCTCGCGGACATCCTCCCAAGTCCAGTCCGATGTCGGTTCTTCGATACCCGCATCGGCGAAAGCTTCAGGCAAGTAAACTAAACCCAGTGAACCCCAGTCTTTGGGGAGCGCATAGGTTTTACCATCCAGTTGATAGATCGGCATCAAGCTGTCCACAAAATCATCGGTGCTGACACCGGCTTCCGCCATGAGTTCATCCAGGGGCATGATTTGCTCTGTGGGGGCAAAGGCTGTCATGAGCTGATCGTCAATATAGAGCAGATCAGGCGCGGAACCGCCAGCCATCTGAGCTTTCATTTTGGTCTGGAAGTCAGCCGGAACGGGGATGTAGTTGACAGTGACATTGGGGCAAACGTTTTTGAAGCGTTCAATGCTGTCACGATAAACCTTCTGCTCGGATTCATCACCCCAGCCTGAGAATGTGATCACTGCACCATCTTCGACATCTAACGGGCAGGCGCCTTGATCTACGGGTTCCTCAACTGAAGGTTGCTCCACTACCGGGGCTTCGGTGGGTTCTGGCGTGGTGGTGGTCCCACAGGCAGCCAGGATCATTGCAACAATGATCAAAAGTGACAGTAAACTAAATTTCTTTTTCATCTTTCTCCTTTATGATGATCCTATTTCCGGTCTTTGTTTTGACCGGTTCAGTTCTCACCTTGTGTAGAGGTGTTTTCCTGCTTATGCGATGTCAATCCTTTTTCCTTCATCTGCTCCTTTCACGCGCATCAACGGGCTGGGGATAGCCAGCGGTCGACTGACGCACGACAAGACTCGGAGCTACAAGCTCGCATTTCGGTTCGGGGTAAGAGCCCGTCTCCAGCAATTCAATCAGTCGCTTCATCAGGTTATTCCCGATGGCAGAAACAGGTTGGTAAATGCTGGTTAAGGGTGGGGTCAGGTAGCGAGCGGTGGGCGTGTCATCAAAACCAGTCACGCCGAGGTCGCGTCCCGGCTGCAGGCCGGCACTGCGCGCCGCCTGCATGGCGCCGATGGCCATCAGGTCATTCATACAGACGATGGCTGTCGGTCTGATCTGTGAGGGCAGGCTGAGCAAATGGCGGGTGGCTTCGGAGCCCACTTCGGCAGTGCCTTCACCTCTGATTATCAGCCGAGGATCTGTTGGCAGGCCAGCTTTGGCTAACCCGCTGAAGTAACCTTCCAGCCGGTTATTGCCCACGCGTGAATCTTGTGGCCAGGCCAGCGCGGCGATCTTTCGATGCCCGAGGTCTACCAAGTGCTGCACAGCCTGGGCGACGCCCTTGCCCCCGTCTACATCCATGTAGGGAAAAGAATGGTCGCCCTCCTCCAGCCGCCCGAAGGCGACGAAAGGGATTTTGCGCTGTAGTAAATAGGGAACAGAGGCTTCCCCGTAATTGAGCCGTGAAAGCACGAACCCATCTACCCTTCCGGTGTAGTAGAGTTCGCGATACGTATCCAGCAGTTTTTTCGCTTCAGTGTGGAAGGGGAAACAGAGCAGATAATAGCCCTTTTCTTCAGCAGCGTGGAACATGCTTTGCAGGAACTCGTCGAGGATGGGGTTGGCTTGATCTTGGGGGGAAGGCTCCCAAGTGTAACCGATGGTTTTGCTGCGCTGTTGGCGCAGGCTGCGTCCGCTGTAATTGGGGGTGTAATTCAACTCAGCGACGGCGTCCCAG
This sequence comes from uncultured Anaerolineaceae bacterium, assembly GCA_964536465.1. GTDB lineage: Bacteria > Chloroflexota > Anaerolineae > Anaerolineales > Anaerolineaceae > Mesolinea. Next base: position 970 of record CAZHXQ010000062.1, on the reverse strand, counting down.
ATGCGCTGTTCGGTTTCTGGGGAGACGGTAGCCTTGCTGTTGATCACCTTGGAGACAGTTTGATAACTGACTCCGGCTTTGGCCGCGACCTCTTTTAAAGTTACTGGTTTGAACATTGTGGTAGGCACAACCTCTCTAAGCGAACGTTCGCCTTAAGCATACAACTTTAAGACCCGAATGTCAAGTATCAACAGACAGTTAACTTAATTTGGCAGGCAATGGTCTGGTTCAGTTTATGCATTGGCGCGGAAGGACTGAAGCAGCGTGGAAATGCTGTTTTGCTGTTACCGCCGGAAAGTTTTGCATGCGGTTTAGGCGGGCTCGGCCTGCCCGATACAGTTGAGGGGCGGCTGGGCGGCACGGCATAGCCGGGTGCCATTTTTGGTTTACGCAGGCAACAGTCTCGTGCTATTAGATGGGAATTTGGGGAGACAGATTGGGAGTCTTCTGCACAAATTTACGCTTCTTAAATCTATTTGTTGATATGCTTCTGCCTTTGAGACGGACACGGCAATCATCGTGTGATCGGGCAGAACCAGGGTAGAGAGCTTATACATAAACTGTCTGCCCAGGGGCTTTATTGCTATGCTTTAATGAGGAACTATTCAAATAAAGAGCACTCAACAGCACGGCAGTAAAGGATAATGATGGCTGAGAACAATCAGAGATTTTTATGGTGCGAAAGAACCATGGCCGAGTTAGGCGAGATCAAGGCGGAAATTGAATACGCAAAAAAGAAAATGCGGAAACCTGGGGCTGACCAACACGTAGATTGGGAGGAAAGAAACCGGGAATTGGACGACTGGATCGCCCGCTCGCAAATCAGCGTGGAAAAGTATGCCCGTGAGTTAGAGGGCAAGTGGGATCAGGCGCTTTGTGACGTTCAAAATGATTGGGAAGATCTCAAGGTTGAGATCCGTCAAAAATTAGACAGCCTGCCCTCCTGAACCATTCACTCACAAATCACTCA
>CAZHXQ010000061.1:502-11498 GCA_964536465.1 uncultured Anaerolineaceae bacterium | reverse complement strand
AAGGAGAAAACGAGATGAAACATCAAACCAGTGGTAAGAAGCGAATATCACAGCGGATATTCACCATGCTGATTGTTCTCTTTCTTTTATCGAGTAACGCTTTGCAGATTACCCATGCGCAGGGTGACCTACCAGTAGAGGAATACCGCGGGGAGACAATTACTCAACAGCGAGCAGAAAAGTCAGCCGTAATCCAGGAGGAGTCGTTTGGCATTGCCTGGGCAGATCCGGATGGAGCGCATTCGGTCTACGATTGGCCCTTTAGATTTGATCAGATGGGGCTGGTGATGCAGTCGTACCAGAACTACGGCAGCGGTACGAGCGGGGCTTATTTCCACCATGGCATTGACATGGTCGCGCCTGACGGTACGGCGGTGTACACACGCTCGGGAGGGCAGGTGGTCAATGTTGAGAACTATCAACCTGGCAACAAACTGTACTGGGAAGTAGCGATTCTGGATGCTGAGGGGTATGTCTGGCAGTATCACCACATCGATCAAGCCACCATACCCCAGTTGATCCACAGCAAGTTTGCGGAATGGAAAGCCAATCCCGCTACAGGCGGCTATATCCCGCCCAATACACGAATTGGCAACATCATTTATTGGCCGGTGGTTTCGCTGGGTTATCGCTTTAACCATATTCATCTGAACATTCTGGCAGCTGGGGATGTGTATTTGAACGGGCTTGAATTTCATACTCCCCTGGCTGACAATCAGATCCCTGAGATCCAGCAGATTGGGCTGTTGAATGGCAATACTGTGATCAGCGGGAACATGGCATCAGGAAATTACGGTATGTATGTGCGTGCCAGAGATCTGATGATGAGTCCGGTGTACTATCTGCCACCTCATAAGACAGAGTTTTCAATTGATGGTGGCGAATGGGTAACCGTGTGGGAATTTCATAACTTCCCAGGGGGCTTTAATGATAAAGCCTATGTGAACGATTTCTTTGTGCCGGTTTATACCAAAGGCGATTATAACAATCGGGATTTCTACATCGATCTGGGCTTCACCACAGAAGGACAGAGGGCATTTCCCAGTGAACCGGGAGCACACAGCATCGAGGTCTGCGTGTGGGATTATTACAACAACCACAGCTGCGAAAGCTTCAACTGGAATGTGGTGACAGCCATTCCGGATAATGGCTGCGGCAGCGGCAATGGCGTGACGCGCACCTTCCAGATCACAGAAGATCTGCTGGTCAGCGATGTGAATTTGGGCATCAATCTGTCCCATGCCTCACGCGGTCAGGTCAGGGTGACTTTACAATCACCGACAGACACGACCGCGACCACCGTGATCGCCAACAGTTCCGACACTTATGATAACTACGATGTGTGGGTGGATGATGGCTCCAATAACCCTGTCAATGACGGAAACAATGACGATGTGGCGGCGCCCTATTTCGACCGCACTGTGGGTCCCAGCAGCAATGGAGCGCTGGACAGTTTCAATGGCAAAGCCGCCTATGGGGAATGGACAGTCTTTGTTTGCGATAATAGCGGGGGTACCACCGGCACGGTCAATCTGATTGAGCTGGAAGTTATCGGTGTTGATAATAACAACACCGCACCGGTTGCCAACGCTGCCGCCATAGCGACGCTGGAAGACACGCCGGTAGAGATTAGCTTAACCGGGTATGACGCCGATGATGACCCGCTGACATTTTTTGTCAGTGGCGGTCCATTCAATGGCAGTCTCAGCGGGAGCGCGCCAAACCTGACCTACACACCAGATGCGAATTACAACGGCTCTGACAGTTTCAGTTTTAAGGTCAATGACGGGGCGGTGGATTCAGAGCCCGCCAGCATCCAGATCAGCATTGAGCCGGTAAATGACCGCCCGGTGGCTCAGGAGCAGAGCTACAGCATGGAGATGAACTCCTCCATCTGGATAGAGCTGGCAGGTATGGATGTGGATAATGACCCTCTTAGCTTTGAAGTCTTGAGCGGACCGACGCATGGCAGTTTGTCGGGAGGGCCTGAAAATCTACTGTATACGGCTGCCCCGGGTTACAGTGGTGTTGATAGCTTCACTTATAGAGCCTCTGACGGGGAATTGGATTCTGAGGCGGCCAGCGTTTATGTCACCATCAATCCGCCTGGTCCTGTGACGGTATTCTTTGACGATTTTGAGACTGACCTGGGTTGGACCAGAAACCCCAATGGCACCGACACAGCTACTTCAGGTTTATGGGAGCGGGCAATTCCTCAGCAGACGGATTCAAGCGGTCCGAAACAGCTGGGCACCACTGTGAGCGGTAGGTATGATCTCTCTACCGGACCATTGGCCGGTTCCTCGGTTGGCAGCTATGATATCGATGGCGGCAAGACAAGCATCCAGTCGCCTGAGATCACCCTTCCAGCAAATCGACAACTCACGCTCTCGTTTAGTTACTATCTTTCTCATCTTACTAATTCTTCCAGCGCGGACTATCTGAGGGTCAGCGTAATTGGAAACAGCACCCAGTTGGTGTTTGAAGAATTAGGGGCTGCTGAAAATGATGATGCGGTCTGGGAGCAGTTCGCGGCGGATATAAGCCAGTTTGCTGGGCAGACTGTTCAAATTCATATCGCTGCTGCCGACGCAGGTACAGCAAGTTTGGTCGAAGCAGCCATTGATGATGTCTTGATTGAAGGGTCAGTTACCAATACTCCTCCTGTCGCGCAAGAGCTATCTGTCAGCACAACAGAAGACACCTCAAAATTAATTACTTTGAGTGGGTACGATGCTGATGGCGATCCTCTGACTTTCTTTGTGGTGACGCAGCCATCACATGGCAGTCTCAGCGGCAGTGCCCCAAACCTGACGTATATACCTGCGGCAGATTTCAACGGTTCTGATAATTTTAACTTTAAAGTGAACGATGGAAGCGTCGATTCAAATATTGCCACCGTAACCATCGCTGTAACAGCGGTAAATGACGCACCTGTTGCAAATAATCAGTCGGTCACCACCGCAGAAGATACATCCAGGCCCGTTACCCTTACAGGAACAGATATTGATGGCGATGCGCTGACCTACACTATCGTCAACCAACCCACCCATGGGACCCTGAATGGGAACGCTCCAAACATAATTTATGTTCCTGCAGCCAATTATTATGGGCCAGATAGCTTCACATTTAAAGCCAATGATGGAAGCTTAGATTCGAATATCGCTACAATTACACTGACAATAACACCTGTCAATGACGCGCCAGTGGCTAACTCCCAGTCAGTGACTACAGCTGAGGATACAACTGCCGCGATCACCCTGACAGGCTCTGATATCGAGGCGAGTCCTCTGACTTTCAGTATTGTCATCCAACCCGCGCATGGAACTTTGAGCGGCAGCACTCCGAACGTAACCTATACTCCGGCAGCCAACTACAATGGTTCCGACAGCTTCACATTCAAAGCCAATGATGGCAGTCTGGACTCAAATGTGGCTACCGTTACACTGACAATAACATCAGTCAATGATGAGCCTCTTGCCAATCCACAGACTGTCGAAACTTACGAAAACACAGCGGTGAATATTACCCTGACTGGTTCTGATGTCGAAGGGTCTGAACTGACCTTCGCTGTTGTGAGCGCTCCTCTTCACGGGACATTAACCGGTTCGGGCGCGCTCAGGGTTTACACACCTGAGACAGGATATGAAGGTGAGGATTCATTTACATTCAAAGTTAACGATGGGGAAGCGGATTCTGAACCGGCGGCGGTGAGCATCAATGTGGTCAGGACGAATGCGGCCCCGACAGCCACTCCCCAAAATTTGACGACAAACGAAGATAACGCCCTGGGTGTGACCCTGACCGGTTTTGACCTAGATAACGATCCGCTTACCTTTGTGGTTGTTTCCGGGCCTTCTCATGGCGCTTTGTCTGGAACCTTACCAAATCTGACCTACACCCCTTATGCAAATTATCACGGTTCAGACAGTTTTATTTTTGTCGTGAATGATGGGGTGGTTGATTCTCCAGAAGCCACGATCTCCATCACGGTTTTCCCCGTGAATGATGACCCCATTGCGAATCCACAGTCAGTAAACGTTGTCGAGGATACCGCCACCAATATCACTCTCACAGCCACTGACGTTGATGGAGATAGTCTCACTTACACAGTGGAAACAGGCCCTGGTCACGGCAGCTTATCCGGGGAAGCCCCGAACCTCACCTACACACCGGCTCCAAACTATAATGGACCCGACAGTTTGACCTTTAAGGTCTACGACGGAACAAGTCATTCTGAAGCGGCTCTGGTCAGCATTTCAGTTTCCGCTATAAACGATGCTCCTGTTGCTCTTGAGCAATCCATAACTACTGCAGAAGACACCGCCAAGGCGATTACCTTGGCAGGCAGCGATGTGGATGGAGATAATTTGACCTTTACTGTTTTGACCCAACCCGGTCATGGCAGCCTTAGCGGTAGCGCGCCACACCTGACTTACATTCCAGCCGCCAATTTCAATGGCGCTGACAGCTTCACATTCAAGGTTAATGACGGTTTGTTAAATTCAAATAACGCGACAGTAAACATCACGGTTACAGCGGTCAATGATGCGCCAGTAGCCAACGGTCAGACTGTCAGTACATCTGAAGATACTGCCAAAGGGCTCACCTTAAGCGGCAGCGACGTTGATGGAGATGCCTTGACCTTTGTGGTGCTTACACAGCCTGTCCACGGCACTTTAAGTGGTACCGCGCCGATGCTGACTTACACGCCTACAGCTAATTACAACGGTTCTGACAGTATTACTTTCAAGGTAACCGACGGGACTCTGGATTCTGACCCGGCTGTAGTTAATATCACAGTTGAGCCAGTCAATGATGCCCCGCTTGCCGAAGGACAATCGGTCATTACGAATGAAAATTTGGCAGTCGCGATCAATCTGTCTGGCTCGGATATTGACGGGGATGCGCTCACTTTTACCATCGTAAAATTGCCACTGCACGGGGTGTTAACTGGGGTTGCTCCGAATCTGATCTATACCCCTACCAATTATTATGCTGGCTATGACAGCTTTAGTTTCTATGTCAATGACGGCCTCGTGAATTCGAATTCCGCAGATGTAACTATCGAGATTCTGGATGAAAATTTTCTACCGCTGGTATACAACCAGAGTCTTTCCACCAGTGAAGGCACCCCGCTGTCGATTACTTTGAACGGGATGGACCCCGATGGTGACAATTTGGTGTTTGTGATCAAATCTCAACCAGAATATGGAACCCTGAGTGGAGAAGCGCCGGCACTGGTTTACACGCCCAATCCCAGTTTTGTGGGGAGCGATTCATTTACATTCGCAGCTCAAGATTATGAGTTCGAATCGAACCTGGGTCTGATCGAAATTGAGGTGCTCCCATCCGGTCCATCTACAGTCTTCTTCGATGATTTTGAAGCTGATCTGGGTTGGACCAGAAATGCCGACGGAACCGACACTGCCACCCTGGGTGTCTGGGAACGGGCAGATCCAGAGGGTGTCTCTTATAACGGAGATAAGCAGCTTGGAACAACAGTTAGTGGCTCATACGATCTCGTAACTGGACCGCTGGCGGGGTCTTCAGCTGGCTCTTATGACCTTGATGGGGGCAAGACAAGTATGCTTTCACCAGCCATACAACTGCCATCAGGAAGAGATCTGATGCTCTCGTTTAGCTACTATGTGGCTCACTACACTAATTCATCAAGCGCAGATTATCTGAGGGTATTTGTGGTCGGCAGCGAGACGCTCAATGTTTTTGAAGAGCTGGGCGGGAATGAAAACGACAACGCAGAATGGGCTTATTTCGAGGCAGATATCAGTAGATTTGCGGGTCAAACCATTCGATTGCTGATTGTAGCGGCAGATGATAGCACACCGAGTTTGTTTGAGGCTGCTGTGGATGATGTTCTTATCGTTGCCACCACTCCAAATAATCCACCGGTGGCTGAAGGTCAGTCCTATCAAATGGCCGAAGACGGAAGCCTTGCGATCACTTTGATCGGTTCTGATCCAGATGGCGACACGCTAACATTTGTGATCACTGATTCACCCTCCCATGGTACTCTGGGCGGGCAGGCGCCTTATTTAACCTATACACCTTACGCTAACTACAATGGTTCAGATAGTTTTGCTTTCGTGGTCAACGACGGCAAGCTCAATTCTGAGTCAGCCGCTATCACAATTGACATCGCGGCAGTCAATGACGCCCCCACTGCTTTAGGGCAAAACCTAAGCACATCAGTGGATGTACACGTGGAGATAACCCTGACAGGAACGGATGTGGAAGGAGACGCGTTGCAATTTATAGTCACCAGCTCACCAAGCCATGGCACCTTAACTGGCCTTGCCCCGAACCTGATTTATGACCCTGTGGACGGATTTATCGGTAACGACTCCTTTACTTTTGTGGTCCACGATGGGCTGGAAGGGTCTGCACCCGCCACCGTAAGCATTCAGGTCAACCCCGCAGGCCCAGTCACGATCTTCTGGGACGATTTTGAAACCAACCAGGGTTGGGTCTTTAATCCATTTGGCTCTGATACAGCCACATCAGGCTTCTGGGAGCGGGCTGATCCGGAATCTGTGTATTATCGCGGTTACAAGCAGTTGGGGGCGACTTTAAGCGGTTCGTACGATTTGGTTACCGGTCCTCTTGCGGGAAGCTCATCGGGTTCCTATGATCTCGATGGCGGCGTGACCAGTGTTCGTTCACCCCTTATCACCCTGCCAACTGGCAGAGAGTTAACCCTATCATTGAGTTACTATTTCGCGCACTACAGCAATTCTTCCACGGCAGATTATCTGCGCATAAAAATCGTGGGCTCCACAACCACAACATTATTCCAGGAATTGGGAGCCAGGAACAATGATGACGCGATTTGGGAGACCTTCAGCATAAGCCTGAATAATTACGCCGGGCAAACGGTATATCTGCTCATCGAAGCGGCAGACGCTGGTTCAGGAAGCCTGGTGGAAGCCGCAATAGATGATGTCTTGATCATCGCTGAGTAAATTACGTAAGCGCTACCTTACCAGCCCTGGGAAAACCAGGGCTGGTATCGTTTAATCTTTATTTTCCCTATCGTCTAAATTTGAAGCTCAAACCTGACTAACTTGCACGATTATTTAGCTTCCTTACACAGCCACAATGCTGCCCTTCAGCTCAGCATCAACGGTTCCGTGTCTCTCAAGGTATTTTTTGAGGGCATCGATGGCATCAACATCGAGTGTTTCTCTGTCATGCCCGTATTTCTCAGGCACACCCTGACTGGTCACATAGACCACATCATACACTCTGTCCCTGACCAGCAGCTGGCCCTGTACGAATACCCTCTGAATCCTTTTGCCCTGAGGGTTTTCAATCTTAAAATACAAATTGATGCCCATGGCCCGCTTAACATAGCCACCCATCTGCTTATATGGGTCGCTGGCAAAGGTCCTCTCGAGGTTTTCTTCCATCATGTCCCAAATTTCCTGCCCGCTGAGTTTTACGCGGGAGACAGGAGGGTTGACGGGAATGATGTTCCACAAGTCATTCAAGGTAATATCCCCTTTGGGTATAGGCGCGCCATATCTCCAGCCGTTCGAAAAGGCCACCTGCGCGCCGGTCAGATCGATCAGGCTCTTGAGCAAAAAATTATCCATGGTCGATTCCAGTACGGTCTGCCTGTTCAGGTCGCTATTGGTTTTGCCAAGCACCTGATTCAACCTTTCGCGATCCGATTTCATAATCTCATCTATCCTGGCTTTCATAGCATGATTTTCTTCTATGCTTTCGTCGAGTACAACCAGCTTATGTTTGTAATCCACAATTTTCTTGCCCTCAACAATCAGGTCGAGGTGTCCAACAAAAGAGCCATGGCATCCAGATTGGAAAATGATGGCGTTGTTGACCACAACAGGCTCATAATTGCGATTATGCGTGTGAGCGCTTAGCAGGATATCGATGCCGTCCACCTCGCTGGCAAGTTTTAACTCCTGGGGATACCCGAGGTGAGAAAGCACCAGCACGATATCGGCGTTTTCTTCATTTCTGACTTTGTCAATATATCCAGGAAGCTCCTGATTACCGAGCGTAAAATAAAGCCCCTCACTAAAATGGGGCGGCATGACCTTGTCAATTATATTTGAAGCAATCCCAATGATGGCTACTCTTACCCCATTGACTTCTTTCATTATATAGGGGTCATAGGCAAGCGCATCGGTTGCTTTGTTATAGCAATTGATAGCCAACATCGGATAATTAAGAGCACCCAGGAGACCGTCTAAAGCCTGGGGTCCATAAGCAAAGTCCCAGTGGGCGGTCATGGCGTCGACGCCAAGATCGTTTAATAGCGGTGGCAGTACTCTGCCCTGCGATTTAACCACCGGATAAGTGCCGTGAAAGGTATCTCCGCCATCCAATAAGAGCACATTTCCATCTTTTTCAGCCCTTACATGCTCAACATAAGCTTTGATCCTGGGGTAGCCCCCAGCCCTTATATACCTGGCGTAACCACCAGCCCAGAAATGCTCCCAATGTTCTTCTATATACCCGTGGGTATCGTTTATCTGCAAAATAGTAATATTTTTCTGGTCTGCCATCAAAATCTCCTTGATATCAAGTTACTATAATAATAGCCCGTAGGTTTAAATATTCAACATTTCTATAGCACCTTGCCAGGCCAAATTTAAGCTTTGCCGGCCCGCTTACCAATTCTATCGGCAGCACAATCCCCTCACTGCAGTATACTTTTAGGTAACTAAGCCGATAAATAAAGGAAAACGCAATGACCAAGTTATTAAAATTTCCAGAAAACTTTTTGTGGGGTGTGGCTACGGCCTCATACCAAATCGAAGGCGCGGTAAATGAGGACGGCAGGGGAGAGTCGATCTGGGATGTGTTTTCCCATACGCCCGGCAAAACTTTAAATGGCGATACCGGCGATGTTGCCTGCGATCATTATCATCGCTGGCGGGAAGACGTCGCCCTGATGAAGTCATTGGGCTACAAAGCCTACCGCTTTTCGCTTGCCTGGCCGCGCATCCTGCCCGACGGTCGCGGAAAAATCAATCAACCGGGTCTGGATTTTTACAGCAGGCTGGTTGACGCCCTCCTGGAAGCCGGCATTCAGCCGCTGGTCACACTCTACCATTGGGACCTGCCAGCAGCCCTGGAAAACGCCTGGTTGAATCGCTCGGTTGTGGATGCCTTTGCTGAATACAGCGGGGTAGTCTCACGCCACCTCGGCGACCGCGTCAAGACCTGGTTTACCATCAACGAGCCCTGGTGCGCCAGCCACCTGAGTTATACCATTGGCGAACACGCGCCTGGAATGCAAGATCGCTCCATGGGTATTCTGGCAGCCCATCACCTCCTGATGGCGCACGGCGTAGCCGTCAAAGAAATTCGCGCGGCCGTGCCGGGAGCCAAAGTGGGCATCGTCCTCAATATGAGCCCGGTTTACAACGACCCCGACTCACCTGTCAGTCAGGAAATGATTCACCATGTAGACGGCGAGGTCAACCGCTGGTTTATCGACCCACTTTATGGGCGCGGCTATCCCACTGACATGCTTGACGATTATGTTCGCATGGGCGCGCTCGAGTCTAACCAACCCGATTTCATCAAACCAGGTGACATGGACCTAATCGCCCAGGAAACTGATCTTTTGGGCATCAATTATTACACCCCTCATCTCATTTCTGCCGACACAGACGAGGTTCTTGCTGAAAAGAGAGCCGATGTACCCAAAACGGAAATGGGCTGGGAATTGTATCCTCAGGGCTTGTTCGAGATCCTCGAGCGAGTCTGGCGCGAATATCAACCCAAACAAATGATGGTGACCGAAAATGGCGCCAGCTATGGCGATGGTCCCGACCAGGCCGGAAAAGTCCACGATCAGAGACGCATCGATTATCTGCACTCTCATATTCAGGCGGTTTGGCAGGCCATCCAGGCCGGCATACCCCTTACTGCCTATTTGCAGTGGTCCTTTTTGGATAACTTCGAATGGGCCAGAGGCTACTCACAGCGCTTTGGGATCATTTATGTTGATTACGAAACCCAAAAACGCTACATAAAGGACAGCGCTTACTGGTACAGCGACGTAATCAAACGAAATGGGTTGTTGGTTGACTGAGGCGCAAAGAGAAGAAGACGCGCCCATCCGCAGGAAGGATGCCCAGTGCAGCATGGCGATGGCGGAAGGAGCAAGTACTCCCAGCATCATGACCCCTTTGCTGCGATCGAGCAGAATGTGCGGTTCCGAATGCGAATTAGGTGTGAAATATTTTATCTCGAAAGAGATTGTGATGAGGTCAATTGGGAATATTTTCTAAAGTTACCCTTGCCCCAAAAGAGTGGGTGTGTTAAGATTATGTGGCGGGCAGGAAATTACAACAGATGTACTGCCACACTTCAAGACTTACAAGCTGAGAGCGCGGCGAACGGTAACAAACTCAAACCTTTATCACCCAACCGGCACTTTCAGTGGAAAGAGAAGCACACCTTCCCGATTTCTGCGCTTTACGGCACGACAGCCGGCAGAGTGAGGGGACCTTTCAATTGAAACCCTGGGAGGGAGAACGCTCCGGGGGGATGGCAAGGAGAGTATGGTTCAGATCTCGATCAGAAAATTATCAGAAACAGACTGCAGGATGCTGCTGGCCGCAAGCTTAAGGGCGGCGGCTTGAAAGCAATGAAGAGGGACATTAATCGTGTTGGTTTTTAACCCAGGGGGAAAGACACTTGAAAGACACACCCAACCCGCAGGCGAGGACCGCTTTGTACGGAATGGACGACTGGTCTCCTCCCGCGAACGCACGCAATCCGTAGGAGAGGGGTCATGATGCTGGCAGCCAAGCGAGCAGTACTTGCCTCCTCCCGCCCTGCGTCAAAATCGACCCAGTCGATCGGCGAAACCCGTAGGCAAGGGGTCATGATGCCGGGAGCGAAGCGAGCAGTACTGGTCTCCTCCCGCCCAGTATCGAAATCGACCCAGTGGATCGGCGAAACCCGTAGGAGAGGGGTCATGATGCTGGCA
>CAZHXQ010000061.1:0-492 GCA_964536465.1 uncultured Anaerolineaceae bacterium | reverse complement strand
TTTCCCTACACGACGCTCTTCCGATCTGTGGCTCAATCGGTACGGAAGAGGCTTGTCTCCTTCCGTTATCGTCCCCTTTGGCTTAGGCTCAATCCGTAGGGAAGGGGTCATGATGCTGGGAGCGAAGCGAGCAGTACTTGCTCCTTCCGCTATCGTCATCCTTGGCATAGGCTCTTTTCGTTCGGAAAGGGTCATGATGCCGGGAGCGAAGCGAGCAGTACTTGTTTCTTTCCCCCATCGTCACCCTTGGCTTGAGCTCAATCGGTACAGAAGGGGTCATGATGCTGGCAGCCAAGCGAGCAGTACTGCCAGCATAGAAACCGGCGGAGTGTGGCGAAAGAAGCCTCATCCCGCCCTACAGGTTCCAGAAAAATCCACAGGCCAGTTCTCCTTCCGCCAACCCATCACCTTTGTCGAACGCAAGGGCGAAAACCGGCGGGCGCAAACTGCCTCTGTTAAACCCATGCATTATTCCGCCGCGAAGAGCGATTT
>CAZHXQ010000060.1:0-11541 GCA_964536465.1 uncultured Anaerolineaceae bacterium | reverse complement strand
TCGTAGGTTGATTTCTGCAATTGTGGTCAGGCACCTGTCCCAGCCTTAATTTCTCAGGATCCCTGAAGGATAACCCGTGAATCAGCAGGTACTATTCCCAAGGATCTGCGGCCGACTTCCCTTCAATTACACACCCAATCCGTGTTTCGCTTCCGCCAGTCCGATGGCTTCGTCCAGAATCTGTAGAGCCGCGTCAACTTCGCTTCTGGAAGTTGAAAGTGGTGGCGTGATCCGGATCACGCTCTTGCCACAACCCAACAGCAGCAAACCGCGCTCAAAGGCGTTGTGGACAATCTCATTGCGCAGTTCCACCGCAGGCTGTTTGCTTTGACGGTCTTTCACAAACTCAAGCCCCAGCATAAAACCCATCCCTCGAACGTCACCGATGCTCTTATGCTTCTTCTGCAGCTCAAGCAGCCCTTCTCTGGCATAAGCACCTACCTTTCGGGTGTTTTCCATGTAGCCCTTTTCGATCTGCTCAATGGTTGCCAGGGATGCAGCACACGCGATCGGGTTGCCCCCATAGGTGTTGCCATGCGATCCACGCGGCCACGACATCACTTCAGCCTTGGTAATCAGCGCGCCTAAGGGCATGCCTGAGGCCAAGCCTTTTGCAGAAGTGATCATATCGGGCTCGACGCCAAAATTCTCGATCGCCCACCACTTCCCGGTGCGTCCCATGCCAGACTGAACCTCATCGGAAATCAGAAGGATGCCATATTTATCGCAAAGGGCTCGCAGGGCGGGGAAAAAATCGGGTGGGGGTACCACATAACCGCCTTCGCCCTGGATGGGCTCCAGCAGTATGCCGGCAAAGTCCTGTGGGGGAATTAAACGACCAATAATTTCATCTTCGATATATGCCACCACGGTCTCGCCGTCGCCCATGCCGGGTTTCCGTTTCAAGATCGGTCGATAAGGATTGGGATAAGGCACATGCACGACACCGTTCATCAGGGGCGTAAAACCATTTTTGTACATTGCCTTGCTGGCAGTAAAGGCCACCGCGCCAATGGTACGCCCATGAAAGCCGCCCAAAAAGCCCACGAACTGGGTTGCCTCAGTATGATAGCGCGCCAGTTTGATCGCCGCCTCAACCGCCTCGGTTCCAGAATTACAGGCAAATACACGCGAAGGACCTTGCCATGGGGCAATTTCTGCAAGTTTTTCGGAGACATCTATCCAGCCTCGGTGGTAAAAATCGGAAGAAATATGGATGAATTGCCCAGCCTGTTTCTGAATGGCCTTCACTACCGCCGGGTTCGCATGTCCAGTGGATACCACCGCAATCCCGGCTGCAAAATCGAGAAAACGATTGCCATCCACATCCCAGACTTCAGTTCCAAGTCCGTGATCCATCACAAAGGGATAATCTCGCGGATAAGAAGGCGATACCACCCTGTCGTCACGTTCGATTAGCTCCCTGGCCTTCGGACCAGGCAAATTCATTTTTGTCATAACATCTCCTTCTGGAATTAAGCGGGTAACCAACCAGCAAAAGTTACCTCAACAGGGTTCGCAGTCTCACAATGCGAGTTCAGGACATTCACAGATGTCACCAATCGGTTTTAGGGGGATCTACTCCATAATGCCGACATTTACTTCATCGTTTTCTTGCGGCGCAAGAAAGGCAGGCCGCAAATCGATCAGTCAGTGCCTGCCGTATAAAATATATACCACCAAATTCTGGTCAAGGCAAACTTTTCTTGAGACCGTTCAGCCACAAACTCACCTGCTGTGGGGGAAGCAGGCAGAACACAACTCGAGGCCGGAAGGCTAACCTGATTCGAGTTAGAAAAAATCAACCGCGCGAAAGCTGCAAAGTTGCTGGCTATTCCAGCAGCGCGATTACCTCTTCAGGGCTTTGAGAATCGCGCAGGGCAGTGCTGAAGTCGGTTTTGGCATCGATTGCCTTCCTGACTTTTGAGTCGAGCCCGGTTTCACCCAGAAGATTCGCCCCAATCAAAATGCCGTCCCGGAAAAGGAGGCCTACATAGTTATCCCCTTGTCTTGCTGCAACCAGCCTGTCGCCGCTTTCTTTAGGAGCAAACTCACCGATACTGAACAAGCCGATCCCCAATACTTTCAATTTCGCTGAGGGGGGCAGCTCATCAAACTGTGCAGGCTGACCGGCAGCATGCCTGCCGGCGACTTCTCCCTGCTTCTTCGCCGGAACCCACAGCCCATAGCTGATGCCGTGAAATTCGGTTACATCGCCCGCGGCATAGATATCAGGATGAGAGGTCTGCATGTGCTCATTGACCAGAACGCCTCGGTTTACTGCGATTCCTGCCTTTTGTGCCAGATCCAGGTTTGGACGCACACCCGCGCTGATCAAAACCAGTTCAGCCGGAAGGCAGACAGCAGCTTCAGTCTCGCTGGACAAATCTGTCAACTCAACCCCTTCAACCCGGTCCTGGCCCACCAACGCTCCCGTGCGTGCCGGAACAATGATTTTGATGCCCATGGCTTCGATCTTCTCACGCAGCATTTCGGCGGCTTCCCGTCCGAGTTGACGCGGCAGGAGCCAGTCCATGGTTTCTAACACAGTCACATCCCGACCGCGCTTGGCGATCGCGCCGGCAATCTCAAGACCCAGTAAACCGCCGCCAATGCACACAACCCTGGCATTATGTTCGAGCGCTTCAAGAATGTGATCGGCATCTTCCATCGACCTCAGCGTGGTGGCACCCGGCAATTCCTTACCCGGAAAAGGCGGGACAAAGGGGCTGGCACCGTTGGCGAGGAGAAGTTTCTCATATTGAAAGACTCTGCCGTCGTTCAGGGTGACCCGTTTTAAGGCGGAATCCACATCGACCACTCTCGCGTCGACCACAACTTCAATATGGTTTTCCAGGTACCAGGAATCTTTGTGTAAATCCAGCTGATCGCGCTCGATTTCACCGGCCAGATACCTGGTCAGGCTCATGCGAAAATAGGGCAGGCTGTGCTCTTCAGAAATAAGGGTGATGTCTGCGTCAGGATCGACCTTGTGAATTGCCTCAGCGGCACTGACCCCGGCAATACCACCACCGATGACAAGAAAACGCGTCTTAGTTAACGAGACTGACATAGTAATTCTTTCTACCAAAAAGTTAGAGCAGTGAGGTTAGCGAGGCTAAAAGCCCCCCTCCTGAGTGGAGTTGATATTGACCAACCGAGAAGCCCCACATGGCCCAGAATATCAAGCCACAAATAAGCAATATAAACAAAACTGTCATGATTACCAGGGTGCTGAAACAGCCACATCCACAACCGAGACATCCACGTTCTTCCATTTTTCATACCTCCGGCTAATTTTTATTCTAATCCGTCGTTAATTGTTATAGAAATAAAAGTAGAAGGATTACCCTATGCTATAATTTTGCCTTGCGTCTGGTACAAATCAGACTGCTATTAAAGGATAGGAAGCCATGTTTAAAAAACTTACCAACTTCTTTAAAAGCGATCCGCATCGCAAAAAAATTGAAGAACTGGTTGTGACTGTTGACAAAATCAATGCGTTAGAAGCGCAATTTGAAAAACTGACTGATGCCCAATTAAAAAACAAAACCGCTGAATATCGACAAAGGCTCTCCAGAGGCGAGACACTGGACGATCTGCTGCCCGAGACTTACGCTACCGTGCGTGAGGCAAGCAAACGCGTGCTGGGTCAGCGGCACTACGACGTTCAGTTGATTTGCGGCATCAACCTGCACCACGGAGAAATTTCGGAGCTGCGCACCGGTGAGGGCAAAACGCTCTCAGCCACCTTGCCTCTCTACCTCAATGCCCTTGAAGGGAAAGGGGCGCACCTGATCACGGTGAACGATTATCTCGCGCGGCGTGACGGACGCTGGATGGGCGCGATTTACCACTTCCTGGGGTTGAGCGTCGGGGTGCTGCAGTCGATCACTGCAGTTGAGGGCAGCCCGCGCGCGTTTGTCTATGACCCCAATGAGCGTTCACTTAACGAGGATCAAAACTTCCTCCGCCAAACCTCACGCCAACAAGCTTACCAGGCAGACATCACTTATGGAACCAACAGCGAGTTTGGGTTCGACTACTTGCGCGACAATATCGCCATGAAGTGGGATCACCGCGTCCAGCGTGAACACAATTACGCCATTATCGATGAGGTCGACAACATCCTCATCGACGAGGCTCGAACACCGTTGATCATTTCCGGTCCGGCCCACGAGGATTCCGAAACTTACGTCCGCATGGCACAGGTTGTTAAAGCGCTCAACCCTGAAGACTTTGAAATAGGCGACAAAGAAAGAATGATCTCGCTCACAGAAGTCGGGCTTGCCCATGTCGAAGACATGCTCGGCGTGGAACTTTCCGACCCAGAAAGACCCGAAGACGTCACCCCTGAACAGGCACGTCTGTTAGGTTTCCTGGAACAAGCGCTGCGCGCGCAGCATCTCTTTCACCGCAACAAAGAGTATATTGTGCAGGCTGGTGAAGTCATCATTGTGGACGAATTTACCGGTCGTATGATGCCCGGCAGGAGATGGTCAGACGGGCTCCACCAGGCGGTTGAAGCCAAAGAAGGTGTCAAAGTTCAGGCTGAAAATATCACCCATGCCACCATCACCATCCAGAATTACTTCCGCATGTACAAAAAATTGTCCGGAATGACCGGTACAGCCCTGACCGAAAAAGAGGAATTCTATCGCATTTATGGGCTGGACGTCTTGGCGATCCCATCCAACCTGGAATACAAGGCCGAACGCGGCACCGCAGGCTTGAAAGCGGAAGAGACTAAAGACGAAAATGGCTATAAATACACCTATTATTTCGAGGAAGACGACCCCAAGCAAACCCCTCTTTTTTACAAACGGAAAGACTACCCTGATGTGATCTACCGGACCACGGAAGGCAAGATCCGCGCGATTGTGATGGAGATCATCCGTTATCACGTGATCGGCAGGCCACAATTGGTCGGCACAACCTCAGTCGAGAGTTCGGAACGGCTTTCAGACAGATTGGCTCCTGAGCTGGTTCGACGGCTGCTGCAGATAACCCTGATCAAGAATGCCTGGCTCAAAGCCAAGGGCGCGAAAGTGGAAGACTACCTGGACGCGCCCGAACTGGCTGCGCTCAATGAGCCTCTGGACCAACTTCGTATGGCAGAACTGCGCCGGCTGGGACGGGAATATGGCCTGGTCAGCATGGATCTCAACGACGAGAGCAACCGCGCCACGCTGCTCGAGGCACTTTACCTCGAAGAAGACGATTGGGCCAGACTGCAGCCTCTTTTTGACGGCGGGGTACCCCATCAGGTCTTGAATGCCCGCAAACACACCGAGGAATCCCTGATTATTGCGGGCGCGGGGGCTTTCGGAGCAATTACAATCGCGACCAATATGGCCGGCCGTGGTGTGGACATCAAACTGGGCGGCGAGTTGGATGAACAACTGCTCTCCAAAGTCAACCAGGTGTTAGCGAAATATTCCCAGCTCGACCCCTACAATATGACCATGCCAGAACGTCTCGAGGCAGTCAAGAATCTGCAGATTGGTCTAAATGAAGACGAAGCAGAAGAGCAGAAAAAAGAGCAAGAGGCGCTTGACACTTTTATTACCTACATGGAAGATATGGCTCGGGTCAGACAACTGGGCGGTCTGCACGTCATCGGTTCAGAACGGCACGAAGCCCGTCGGATCGACAATCAGCTGCGCGGCCGTGCCGGACGCCAGGGCGACCCGGGCTCGTCCCGTTTCTATCTCAGCCTGGAAGACGATTTAATGCGCATGTTTGGCGGAGAACAGCTTGAGAGCATGCTTTCCCGCTTCAAAATCGATGAAAACATGCCCATCGAGATGAATATGATCAACAAAATGGTCGAGCAGGCCCAAACCAGAGTGGAAGGCTCTAACTTTGACGTGCGCAAGCACCTGCTTGAGTATGACGATGTGCTCAACACCCAGCGCAACCGCATCTATCAGGAACGCGACAAAATCTTCACCAAGCAAGATTTGCATGAAGATGTCTACGAAATGCTCCAGACAGAGATGCGCAGCCGCGTTGAATCCAGTTTGGCCGATCCAGAAGGCCCCTGGAAGCTGCTGGCCTATTTGGATGAAATCCAGCCCAGCATCAATACGGAGTTTGGCAATTTCCCTTCCTTCACCTTCCAGTCAGTGATGGATAAACTTACCGATATCGCTGATGCCGGGACACTGAAAGACAACATCCTTACCTTGGCGAAAATGGCAGTAGAAGTTGAGAATCAGCACGTCCAGGCTGGAGCCGATTCGCTGCTGAGCCGTTATGAGCAGGACCTCAAGACCAGATTGGCTGAAGCTGAAGACACGCTCGAAGCCTACCTGGACAGCCTCGACCCGCAGGATAGGCACGATTACCAGGAGGAGCTGGGCGCGATTTTTGGCAGCGCGGTTAAATTGGGGGCTAAAGAAATTCAGATGCTGCAGGAAGACCCGCGTGCCATGAAGAAGCCTCTGACAGAGGCCCTGCGCACCAACCTGACTCTCAACATTGCCCGCCGCCTGCTGTTGACGCTGGAGCGCCGTTTTGGTGAGAGCTGGCAGCTCAAACCTACCGAACTGGCACAGTTGCCCTACAGCGAATTGCGAGCGCAGCTCAACGAACAGGTTCAGGCTAGTTTAAAGCGGCGCACCGAACGATTATTTGGCGAAAACAGCGAAGTCGCGCGCGACCTTGACAACAACCAGGAGTTGCTTGAAGAAGCTCTGGAGGACGATGACGCCCTCTTGAATCTGCTCCAGCTTACCACCCAGGGAAGGCACGTGGGCTTTGATGAGCGTTCGCATAAACGCGAACTGCGTACGCATAGCCGCTTGAATTACATCTTCGCAGTCGCAGATGAACTCAGTGGAAAATCAGCTGAAACCCTCAGCCAGGAGATTCTGGAACATCTCTACGCCGCGGAAGAGAAGCTGGCAGAAATCTTCGGTCTCAACGAATGGAATCAGCTCAACCTGAACGAGCTCACCTTGAATGCCCTGCCCGAAACGCACCGCAAAGCCATCAGCGCTGAGTTAGGGGAAGCCGCCTGGCAGGCTGTTGCCACCAAACCGCTTGGCGAAATCGAAGAAGAACAGGCTGAACAAATTATCGCCATCACAGGCAATCAAACCCAGAATCGCATCTATCGCGATTTGCTTTTGCGCACGATCACTGAATCCTGGGTGGAATACCTGACCAAGATGGAAGCCTTACGCGTCTCGATCAGCATGGAATCCTACGCCCAGCGAGACCCGCTGGTTCAATACAAACGCCAGGCCAGCACCATGTTTAGCGATCTCTTAAGCGAGGTTCGCCAGGGGGTGATCAGCTACATGTTCCGCTACCGCCCTGTCAAACCTGGCGACGCCAGCGCTGATAGCACATCAAGCAAGCAAAGACCAAAAAGCTCAAAGAAAAAACGAAGAAGAAGGCACTAAGAGGTTGCGATGTCCATGAATATCCTGGTAACCAACGACGATGGCGTGACCGCGCCTGGTTTGTTCGCGCTTTTGAACGCGG
This sequence comes from uncultured Anaerolineaceae bacterium, assembly GCA_964536465.1. GTDB lineage: Bacteria > Chloroflexota > Anaerolineae > Anaerolineales > Anaerolineaceae > Mesolinea. The sequence continues at coordinate 4,047 of CAZHXQ010000060.1, read as the reverse complement.
TTCGCAAGATGGACGGCGTCGAAGCCACCGTCCTGGCGCCAGACCATAACTGGTCAGCCAGCGGGCATGTCAAGACCATGAGCAGGCCCTTACGCGTACGCGAAACCAGGCTGCAGGACGGCAGCCGGGCCTGGAGTTCTGATGGCGCGCCTTCAGACTGCGTCGCCCTGGCAATGATGGGCGTGTTGGAGCTTCAATTCGACGCGGTCGTTTCCGGGATCAACCCCAATGCGAATGTCGGTCTGGATATCACCTATTCCGGCACGGTTACCGCTGCCATGGAGGGTGCGATCAACGGTGTGCCCGGGTATGCGGTTTCTATAGACGCGCCGGAACATCACCAGGGCCCACTGGAATACGATGCCGCTGCAGAAGCCGCCGTGAGGGTCATCAAACAATTGCATCAACTTTGGAAAGGGAACCTGCCTGCCCCAATTTGGAACATCAACGTGCCATATCGCCCGGCAGGCGATTATGAGGGCGTCTTGTTTACGCGGCAGGGCGTGAGGTTATATCATGACGCGCTGGAAAAACGCATTGATCCCCGCGGAATCCCCTATTACTGGATCGGCGGAGAACCCCCTTCGGGATTGGTTGAGGAAGGCACCGATTACGGATCGATAAAACAGGGCTATATTTCTGTAACGCCACTGCGCATGGACATGACGGATCACGCTCAATTGGAGCGCGTTAAAGGTCTCTTCACCAGCAATCCAGCATCAAAAAGTGGCTGACTTTTCAGGTCAGCCACCTTGGCTTTGTTGAATGCTTGACGTTCTATCTTACAGAACAAACCAGGTCATCTGAGCCATGCAGGCACCGCCAGCTTATCGGCTTCAGTCGATATAGTCCATCAGGTAGCCATATCCTTCAGCTTCCATCTCATCGTAGGGCACAAATCTCAGAGAGGCGCTGTTCATGCAGTATCTCGTCCCGGTGGGTGACAAGCCTTCATTATAAAAGACATGTCCCAGATGCGTGTTGCCGGCACGGCTGCGGACCTCAGTGCGCGTCATACCCATAGATTTATCGACAATGGTCACAAAGGTGTTTTCATCGATGCCTTTGGAGAAACTCGGCCAACCCGTGCCACTATCAAATTTGTCGCTGGACGAAAATAAGGGCTCACCTGTAACCACGTCAACATAAAGTCCACGCTCATGATTATCCCAATACTCATTGCGGAATGCCGGCTCAGTTCCCCCAAGCTGGGACACACGGTATTGTTGCTCAGTCAGCGCCGCCCTGATGGTCTCATCCGTTGGGCGTGGGTAGTTGCCGGGGTCAACAATAATGTCGGTAATGGCAGCCATCTCATCCCTGGAAATATGACAATATCCCATGGGATTTTTATCCAGGTAGTCCTGATGGTATTCTTCCGCCGCATAAAAGCGTTCCAGTGGTTTGATTTCCACGACAAAATTATCGTATCGCTCTTTTACGACCGCTGTAATGCGCTCAACCGTTTCCCTGGCGGCATCATTTGTGAAGTAGATGCCGGTTTGATATTGTGTGCCAACGTCATTGCCCTGTGCGTTTTCAACGGTTGGATCGATTACTCCATAGTAAGCAAAGACCAGAGCATCCAGGCTGATTTCCTCAGGTTTATATTCAACCCTTACAGTTTCACGATAACCGGTTTTCCCCGTAACGACTTGCTCGTAGCTTGGCACGATATCGGCCTTTCCATTGGCATAACCACTCGTTGCCGCTACTACACCAGGAATCGACTGCATTAGTTTTTCGATACCCCAAAAGCAGCCCCCGGCAAAGTAGATAACGTCCACGCCTTCTTGTTCTTTATAGGTTGCGTCTGTTATATCATTTTCCATCGGTTTGGTATCCTCCGTTTGTGTTTCTTTCTGTGGTGCTGGGATTGTAGGGTCGGGATTTCCCGCTGTGTTACAAGCTACTGCCATCAAGGCAACCAGCACCAGTGTTGCAATAATTTTCTTCATCACACCTCTTTAATAGTTCAGGAGATCAGGTAATTATAGAATTATTTCCTTTCACATACAAACTTCGTATAATCTTCGGCTGATTTTGACCGAGGTTTGTAAAGCCTGAACAAGAAGGCTTCAAGGCTCACATTGGTATAATTTTTAACATAATCAGTATCAAGTCGACTTGTGCCTGAAGAGCGCAGAGGGCTGCGAGATTTTCGGAGATAAAATATGTCAAACCAATTGGTTAATTCCACATCGCCATACCTGTTGCAGCATGCCAATAATCCAGTCGATTGGTACCCCTGGGGCAACGAATCACTGGAAAGAGCGCGCGCTGAGGATAAACCCATTTTTTTGAGCATCGGATATTCAGCGTGTCATTGGTGCCACGTGATGGCGCATGAATCTTTTGAAGATCCTGACGTTGCTGCCGTTATGAATGATAACTTCATCAATATTAAGGTGGATCGGGAGGAACGTCCTGATCTGGATGGTATCTATATGTCCGCTGTGGTGACCATGACTGGTCAGGGAGGCTGGCCGATGTCAGTTTTCTTGACCCCCGAGCTTGTCCCCTTTTATGGGGGCACCTACTTCCCACCCCAGCCCCGGTATGGTATGCCTGCTTTCAAGGAAGTTTTGCTGCATCTCGCCAGGCTGTGGAAGCATGATCGGGCCCAGATTTTACAGGCGGGGGAAAGCTTAATGTCTGCCTTGTACAGTAAATCCGAAACAGAGACCCCATCCGAATCCTTTACGAAAGAAGCGTTAGCGCAAGCAACCCGCAAGTTAATCAGGACGTACGATTGGCAGCATGGCGGCTGGGGAAGAGCGCCTAAGTTTCCACAGCCCATGGCTTTGGAATTCCTTCTGCGGCGGTATATCTCAGGTGAGCCAGACGCCTTAAAGGTTGTTGTCCATGCGTTAAAGGCAATGGCAAGGGGCGGAATGTACGACCTCCTTGGGGGCGGGTTCTCCCGGTATGCCACGGATAACGATTGGCTTGTCCCACATTTTGAAAAGATGCTCTACGATAACGCCCAGTTGGCCCAGGTTTATCTACACACCTGGCAAATTACCAGGGACCCTTTTTTCCGCAAAGTGGTGGAGCAAACCCTCGATTTCGTAAAAAGAGAAATGTGCGATCCAAAGGGAGGATTCTACTCCAGCCTGGATGCTGACTCAGAAGGAGTCGAGGGTAAATTTTACGTTTGGACGCTCGATGAAATCCGTCGGGTCTTTGGCGCAAAGGACGATCTCTTTGAAGCGGCTTTCGGAATAACCCTTTCGGGAAATTGGGAAGGCAAGATCATTTTACGGCGAGCGGTAAGCGACCAGGAACTGGCTAATCGCTTTGAACTGGATCTCGGTGAAGTCCAAAGGAGGCTCACCCAACGCCAAGCTCAATTACTTGCCGAAAGAAATCGCCGTACCCCACCCGGAACGGATGATAAGGTGCTCACGTCCTGGAATGCCCTGATGCTCTCGACATTTGCGCAAGCCGGCCGGGTTTTGGATAAGGATGAATATCTGCGCGTCGCACAGTCGAACGCCGACTTTCTCCTCAATTCTTTAAAGTCAGAAGGGCAACTTCGCCGGTCCTGGAGAAAAGGTCAGGTAAGTAATGAGGTCTTCCTCGAAGACTATGCGGCGTTAATCTTAGGATTGATCGAACTCTACCAGGCTGACTTTGACAATCGCTGGTATCTTGCAGCCGGCAACTTGACAGAAGAGATGATTAAGCAATTTAGCGATCCAACAGGCGGATTCTTCGATACAACCAGCCAAGCAGAAACTGTGCTCATGCGCCCTAAAGAGCTCCAGGATAACGCGTCGCCTTCTGGAAACGCCCTTGCTGCCAAAGCTCTGCTTAAAATGGCAGCCTTCTCAGAAAATGAAAATTGGAATCAGCGTGCTGAAAAAGCCTTGGGTCTTGTAGCAGAGATCTCACCTGATCATCCAACCGCATTCGGTCGTTGGCTGGCGGCTGCAGATTTCAACCTCAATCCGATCAGACAAATCGCCATCATCGGCGATCCACTTATAGACAGCACCAAAGAATTCCTTAGTGAGATCAATGGGAAATTCCTGCCAAATTCCA